>JAMWDF010000205.1 GCA_023818865.1 Candidatus Omnitrophota bacterium | reverse complement strand
ACCCTATACCGAGGATTTGGCCAGGAAGCCAGAATTGACCTTTGTCCTTTCTGGAGACCCGCAGTTTGACGATTTGACTCTGGAAAAGTACAAAGGCCGATTTTCCGCCGTAGAGACTATGAATAAAGCGCTGGTAGAAGAAATCAACCGGCTTAAGCCGGCGATAGCTTTTGTGGCTGGAGATTTGACCAACAAACACACTCCAACCGAGTGGCAACTTTTTAGGGAAATCTACGGAAAATTAACCATCCCAGCTTATTTTGTTCCTGGTAACCACGACCGGTTAGCGGCCAAGGAACTTCTGGGTTCAGGAAAATTAAAGGACCTGGAGGAAACAGAAAAAAAGAACTGGGAGTTTGTGGAGAGCACCATCAAGACTTATTCTGGCCCGCTCACCCTCTACCAGTATTTCACCAAAGAATTTCCTTCTGCTGGCAAGCCTTATTACACAGTAGAGAAAGCAGGCTGTGTCTTTATCTGCCTTGATTCCTCGGCTATGGACCAAGAATCTGGAGGGCTGGGAAGGGAACAACTGACCTGGTTGGAAAAAGAATTGGAAAGGACGAAAAATGCCAGACATGTCTTTGTCATTAGCCACTATCCGGTCTTTCAGTCTTTTGGCAACACCGGACTGCCGGCTTATCAGGAGGAAAGAGACAAAGTGCTTTCTCTCTTAAAGAAATACCGGGTGGCTGGATTTCTTTGCGGACACCGACATTTTTCGGCTTCCTTTTTGGTGGATAGTACTTTTCATCTGATTGCAGATGACCTGTGCTGGGGGGAGTACACCTCTTACTGGATAGTCCATGTTTTTCCTGACCAAATTATCTATGCCTTAAAGCCGTTTCAGGCACCGCGGCACGGACTGAAGCCTCTTTATGAAAGGATAGTTGTCCGGGAACCGAGGGCAGAAAGATAGTATCAAAAAAAGAGAAGAGAGGAGATTTATAAACGTTTGTCTGTTGTCTGGATTGACAAGGGGGAGCACGGATAGGAAAATATCATTAAAGGAAATGCAAAAAGAGAGATGATGGAGGGAAAGGTTTTACGTTGATAGAACTTTTTGGTAGTGATTACCATAATCGCGATGTCAGCTGCGATGTTACTTCCAGCCTTGACCAAAGCCAGGGAAAGAGCCAACCAGGCGGCTTGCAGAAACAACCTCAAGACAGTCGTATGTCAATATGGGTATGTCCGTTAACGACTATAACGAGTTGTTTACGATTGACAAGGCCAGAAGTATGAGACTGCCCTGCGTGAACTCTAATCGCGGCAATGTTACCAACCAGTGGTACACCATTCGCGGCTGGTGAATTCTTGAATGATGTAACTTGCCGGTTATTAAGCCACAGATCAGCAGTTTTTTTTCAAAGTCATGCCTGAATTCATCCGAGAGAAAGTTAGGTTAACGCCTATCGGGAAAAGGGTGGAAGTTCTGGTGGCTGGGGGTGGTCCAGCCGGTATAGGAGCGGCAGTGGCCTCTAGCCGCTGCGGGGCAAGAACGCTTCTGGTGGAAAGATTAGGTTTTGTTGGCGGGATGCTCACGGCTGGCGGTGTCAGGAATATGCGCACCTTTACTGATGGCACGGGTCAGGCAATAATCAGAGGCATCCCTTATGAATTTGCCGAATATCTAAAGAAAAACGGCGCAGCCAGGGGTTGTCAGGAAAAAGACGCCTTCATTCAGCAAAATCCAGAGTTAACCAGTTATCTGGCCACCGAGTTTGTTCTTTCTTCCGGGGCAGGGCTCCTTCTTCACTCGGTGGTGGTAGATGTTATCAAGAAAGGTGACCGGATTGGTGGGGTCATCGTGGAAAACAAGTCTGGCCGGCAGGCAATTCTTTCAGAAGTGGTGGTGGACTGCACAGCCGACGGTGATGTTTGCCGACAGGCTGGGGCTAAAATGAGGAAAGAATCGGTGATGCCTATGACGATGACCTTTAGTTTGGAAAATGTAAGTGCCTGGCCTCTGGTGCGCACCCCAGAAATTTATCAAGCCTTTCGGCGGCACTTGAAGGATTATCCCTTGCCCTCTCACAGCCTGGCCCTTTTCGCGCTGCCGGAGAAGGGCCTGGTTTATGCTAATGTCACCAGGGTTTTTGGCGACGCCAGCCAGGTAGAAGACTTAACCAGGGCGGAAATTGAAGGAAGAAGACAGGTGATGAAGGCGATAGAATTCTACAGGAAATACCTGCCTGGTTACCAAGGGGCAAGACTGAGGAGTTTCGGGATAGAAATTGGGACGAGAGAATCCTGGCGGCTGGTTGGCCGGTATACCTTAACTGCCAGGGATGTTCTTTCCGGCAGGGATTTTCCTGATGTGATTGCCCGGGCTGCTTATGGTATAGATGTCCATGATAGCCATGGTCCCGGAAGTACTATGATTCACCTGAAGCCAGGTACTTCTTACGCCATCCCTTACCGGTGTCTTCTCCCAGAAAAGATAGAAGGACTGCTGGTGGCTGGCCGGTGTCTCTCGGCCAGTAGGAAAGCCTTAGCTTCCTGCCGAGTGATGGTAACCTGCATGGCCACTGGCCAGGCCGCTGGCGTGGCTGCCGCCTTGGCCAGCCAGAAGAGAGTCTTACCGTCCCAACTGGATGTTTCCTCTCTTCAGCAACATCTTCTTCAGCAGGGAGTGGTTCTTTGGAAAAGGTGAGAGACCGGTTTTCTCTTTACTGGGGGGATTTACATACCCACTTTCAGGACTTAGCCCAGGGTGATTTCCTCTTACAGGCGGCCAGAGAAAACATTGATTTTACAGCAGTTCTTTGCTACCCCTTTTTCCAGGAAGAAAAAAATGGATTCCTGATTGAGACTACTAGACAGAGGCCAGAGTTCTTGACCTGGTGGGCGAGAGTAAATGAACTTTCTGCCAAGCACCATCAGCCTGGCCGGTTTGTCACCTTTCCCGGGTATGAATGGCATGGTAACCGCACTCGGTATGGTGACCATAATGTCATTTATCAGCAAGAGGGCTTTCCTCTGGATGATACCTGGAGCTTGCCAACTCTTTACCGCAAGATGAAGAAAAGACTAGCCCTGGTTATTCCGCATCATACCGCCTATTATGTTGGCTTCCGGGGGAAAGACTGGCGCTACTTTGACCCCCAACCTTCCCCATTAATGGAAATTTTTTCCAGCCATGGTTCCTCTGAAGGGATAGAAACACCGAGAAGTTTAGAGACCAATATCAATATGGGTCCCTTGACCAGCGGCGGTTCTTTTCAGGACGGATTGGCTTTCGGCCATCAGATTGGGGTGATTGGGTCTAATGATGGACCAGGGTTACCGGGTAGGTGGGGACTGGGACGGGCCGCGGTATGGGCTGAAGAACTCACCCGGGAATCTCTCTGGGAAGCTTTCCAGTCTCGGCGTACCTATGCGGTTACCGGTGACCGGATTACCTTGGAACTCTGGGCTGAAGGTAAGCCGATGGGCAGTATTTTCCAAGCAGGTAGGACAGTTGAATTGGAAGTTAACCTGGAATGTTCTTCTTTTCTAGACCGGGTGGAACTAATTCATAACAATCTCCGGACTGAATCCTTCATTCCCCAGCCCAGCAGCCAGATATCTTCCTGGCAGAAGCATTATAAAGTAAGGGTGGAGATGGGCTGGGGACCGGCCAACTCCCGGGGTTTTTCTTACCCCAGTGGCACTTACTGGAAATGGAAAGGTAGCCTAGTGGTAAAAAATGGACGGTTGCGCCAGACAGAAAAGTGCATCACTCTGCCCGGCCAGAAACTGGCCTTTGAACAGCAGGGAGGCCGCTGGTATTTCCGAACCAGAATCAGGACAGATACTGGTCTGGCTGGCATCCGCCAGGGCTCAGGAGACCAGGGGGAATTTAGTTTTTAATTCCAGTTTTGAACTGGGGATGACCGATGGCTGGGCGGCAGAGTCTGCCGGATTAAGAACTTATATCTTGTCCCAATCAGATATCAGTGAAAAGCAAGCTTATCATGGAAAAAGGTGTCTTCATCTTCTTCCAGGAGTCAAGCCATTTTCCAGGCCAATTGAGATTTCCCAGGAAGGTAAGGTCACCCTATCGGCCTATCTGAAATCAGCCAGGCCCTGTCAAATCAATTTCTCCCTGAAACAGGAGGGAGAGAGAAACCCGACGGTCATT
>JAMWDF010000204.1 GCA_023818865.1 Candidatus Omnitrophota bacterium | reverse complement strand
CCGCTACGGCTTCTTTATAACTCACCACTGCTGGTTTCTCTACCAGCACATGTACTCCATTTTCCAAGGCCAGTTTTATCTGAGGAAAATGGCAGGTATGGGGTGAGTTAATCACCACCGCATCAGGCTTTCCTTTTTTCACTAGCTCTCGGTCGCTCTTATAAACTTCAACCTCTCCGGCTTCTTCTTTGAACTTCTCAACATTTTCTTCTTTCGGATCAAAGACCCCAAAAACCCTGACCGCTTCCAAGGACTTCAATCTTCTCAAATGCCCATAGGAGATTGAACCGCAACCAATGAAGCCTACCCTAATCTCTTTCATTGTGCCCCCTGGTTTAATTTTAAATCCCTTTTCTGTTACGGTTTTGCTGAAACTATATATAGACCTCATCCTTTTTCTTCAGTTAACCACCTTGAGTATAATCTATTTTTCAGCATTAGGAAAAAGCAGGTTTATTTTCTGACAAATAGGCAATCTTGCTCTTTGAAAAGGGCCTAAGGTCCACAGTTGGTTCTTACCAACAAGGGTTAATGGTCAATAAATCCGCTATATATGTCTTCGGTTTTGCAGTATAATTAGAACTTGTAAATAAGGCAAAGGAGGCAAGACTTTGGCCATTTCTAGACAAAGAAGGTGGTCGGCCTACGCTGGCTTTCTTTTCTTCTGGTCATTTGCCGATCATCTTCAGCCAATTCCTTCTTGGGTACTTCCGGTGGAAACAGCCACCAGCCGAGCTGTCTGGCATAGTTCTGAAGATATGCCAGCTTTGCGCCGGGTGATTGACCAGGATACTGGTCAGTGGGTTCTGGAGTACGCCGAAAGCTCTCCTCTTAAGACCAGAGTTTTTTATACGGAAATTGATCAGAAACAGGTGAAAGGCTATGACACATTAAGATTTCGGTGGAAACTAATGGCTGATAACACCTGGGTTCAGGTCCAAGTATCAGGATATCCTGAACCAGGGCGAGAAAAACGAAACTATTATCTGAACAAGAGGCCGCCGATAAAGAATCAGTGGCAGGAGGTCTGGCTTGACCTTAAGTTAGATGATGACCTAGGTTCTGGCTGTAAGCCACTGAAGGCAAACTCAGGATAGCCTTCGTCTGCAAACTCTTTGATATGGGGGAACTAAGCGACCCTCCCCGAGTGAGAGTAAGGTTAGCAGACATCAGGTTGGAAAAACATCCGCTGAAAATAGAGGGTGATTTGTTTGCTGTAAAAAATATTCAAAATGACTCATTTGTCGGTCAATCCTACTTATTAAACATTATCAGCCGTTGTTCCTCACCTACCTCAGTAATCTTGAGTCATGATTCGGCTTGGTTAGAAAATTTCAGTGTTTCCTTCTCCCCGGAGAGGTTCGTTCTCCAACCAGGCGAGTCCCGAGAGGTAATCGCAGAAATCAAAGCGGCTAAGTCCTTGGTCAAAAAACTACCCCCTCTTTACAGCGAAAGAGCCGCTGTTTTTGCAGCCACTGAAGAGTACCCGGAATTACTCACCCCATGGTACCAAGGATTTATGCTCAACTATCTGGTCGGCGCTATCCCTCCGGAGAAAAAAGAGTATCCCTGGTTCAAAACTGACCGAGAAAAGCAGGAGACGATACTCAGAAGAGCCGAAGTTAAACCTTCTCGGCAGGCCGAAGAACTTTTAAAGATACCGGTAGAAATTCCAGAATTGAGACACGGTTACTCTGGCGCTTACATGGACCCTGGTCCGCCGAGAAAACCCTTGCATTTTCATGGACCTGGTAAGCACTTTTCTGAAAGAACCAGAACTTACGTAGACATTTCCTCCTTTCCAGAAAGTGTCCAGAAAGCTGCGGCCTTTGTCCATCACGCCTACCTCTCGGAAGCGGCCTATACCTTGGCTGAGACCTGGTGGCAAACCGGGCGAAAAGAATTTGCTCATAAAGCCAAGCAAATTCTTCTGGCTTATGCTGAACGTTACCCGAATTATTCTCCATTTAGCCCTTATGCCACTGGCTATCTTTCCCGGATAGGTCACGCGATGCTGGGAGAAGCCTGGTGGTTTCACCGGATACCAGAAGCATTTGACCTGTTAAACGCTTCCGGGGTATTTAGTCCAGAAGAAAAAGAGAAAATCATTGAGGGCTTAATTGTTCCAGCAATGATTACTTTACAGCAGCACCGGGTGGCAGCTAACCAACAAGCGGAAATTAATACTGCCTCCGGCAAAGCCGCCTTGGTAGCTGAAAGGTGGGATTACGCTGCTTTGGCTCTGGATGGCGAGTACGGAATGAAAACCCAGTGGAAAATTGATTTTGATAAAGATGGCTTTAGCATGGAAAAAGAGGTCCCTTACCATCTGGCGGCTCTTGCTCCTTTTGTGGGACTGGCTAACTGTCTTGAAGCCATGGGTGTGAAAGTATACGATCAAAATTTTAAGAGGCTATTTGATGCTCCGCTGGCTTATGAAATCACCGGAGTAGTGCCAAGACCAGACCTTTATTACTGGGCTTACCGTCACTATCAGGACCCCCGCTACCTTCCCATAGTCGCTCCGCTGTTAAAAAAAGATGAACTTCCGACCCGGACCAACATTGCTTCCGTTTACTCCAATTCTTCTCTGGAAGCAGCTGGTTATACAGTCTTACGAACTGGAGACGAGAAAACCGGATTGAAGGCTCTCACCATGAACTGGGGCTGTCCATCTCACCGGGGAGGTCAGGTATTGCTCAATCCTTATTTTTTCTGGAAAAAAAATTACCTCAACGAACAGGTCTTGAGAATTGGCTATGGATATGAGCAAAGCGGCTTTTCTTACACCGCAGCTGCCGGCAACAGCATCGTCCGGGATGGACAGCGGGCGTCTATGCTAAGAGCCACTCAGGTAAAACTTCTGGAGGGTGAAGTACCGGCTGGCCGGTGGACCAGTCCAGTTTACCGACCTTTGTATCCGGGTATGGAATGGTCACGTTCAGGATTCATCTGCAACGACAGTTTCATCCTTATTGACCAGATCAAAAACCATCAGCCAGCCAGATTTGATTGGATTGCCTATCTGCCTGGTGAGATTATCAAAGAAGAGGGACTAACCAGTTGGGGACCGTACCCTCAGCTGACCGGTGAGGGTGACGGTTATCAATATTTCCTCAATCCAGAAAAATCAGAGCGTCAAGAAACCCTCAACCCAGTTAGAATTTGTTACCGGCTTGGGTCTCACTCTGAAACACTCCGCGGACTACTTACCCTTTTTTCTCCCCCTGGCTATTTAATTCGGGCTGAAGCTTTTGTTCACTGGCACCCCAAATTGGTTCCGGTTGTACTCAGTCGCTTCAGTCAAAGTTCTGACTTATGGCTGATTGCTGTTTATACCGGTCTGGAAAATAGTCAATCTCCTCCGGAAATAGAACCACTTCCAGTTATTTATGATGGCGCAAGACTCTCTGAAACTGACGGGCTCGCGGTAAGAATAAAGAGCCCCTTGGGTTCCTTTTTGCTGCTAACTTCCCGATTCTCTGGCGAGCACACAGTCGCTGGAGTAACAATGGTCGGCCCGCTGGCCGTGGTCAAAGAAAAGAGCAAGAATGAAATCCACTGAGACTCGTAGAGGCAAATAATGGACTTGAAAATTAAATTAGGTCCGGTCGTCGTTCTGGTATTTTCTGTACTGAACAATCTCTCGGCAGAGGGCTCAATAGGAAGAAAACAAATGAGAACCGACCTCAATCCGGTCACTTTTTTGAAAAAACCAAGACATAACCCGATAGTCTTGGTCAAGGAGGGAAAACCACAAGGTTACATCTGCGTGATGAAAGACCTAACTGGGCCTTTAAAAACAGCGGTAGAAGAGCTAGCAGAGACGGTGGAATTAACCACTGGCGCCAGATTACCTGTCCTTCAGAAAGAAATAAAGAAACCAGCCCTGGTGATTGGAGATTGCCCGATGGCGGCTAGCAACGGGTTAAACGGCAAAAAAATGCCGGTGGAAGGTTTTGAAATAAAGACAGCAGAAGAGCTGGTTTTCGTTGTTGGTAATGACGAACCAGTGGCAGAAGGTATTATTTCAACTGGCCCAGTCTGGGGAGTCATTGAATTTATGGAAAGATTTGTGGATGTGCGCTGGTACTGGCCAAAAGAACATGGCGGTCGCTCACTTAACCAGAAAGATGAACTACTGGTTCCTCCGGTCCACCT
>JAMWDF010000017.1:16051-22032 GCA_023818865.1 Candidatus Omnitrophota bacterium | reverse complement strand
GCAACACTGAACTGCCAAGAAGAAGTTTTTTCTCTTGACCGCGAACCAGATAGAATATTCTGGCTATATCACCTCCAGCTCCGGTGGGCAAAAAGATGTTGAAAAAAAGACCGACCATGGTCATCTGCCAGAGGAAAGAAAAGGGGAACCAGGTAGTCTGGTTTCCCCGAAGAAGCAGGTACCAGCGCCAGGCTAAGAGAAAAGTAAGCCCGATAATGATTGTATAAGCTAAAATGATTGGTGGTAAACTCGCAGAGTGAAGCGTGCTCAAGACCGGGGCGAAGTTAACCTTTCTTAAGACAAGCCAACAGAAAACACCTGTGACGATTATCTTGCCGAAGAAAGAAACCACCTTCTTCAAGGTTGCCCCTTCAGAAATCCAGGGTGACTGCCTGAATTTCACCGGGTTTCTCCTGGCGCAGAAAGCAGATTCAGAAAGGTACGGGCGAAATCTAAGGCTGCCTCCGGACCATCAGCAGTGACTATCTGGCCATCAACGACCACCGGCTCTGGAGAGTAATTAGCGCCGCCTTTCTTCACTTCTGCAGAAGCACTGGCATAGACAGTCGCTTTTTTCCCTTTCAAAACGCCAGCCCGGGCAAGAATCACCGGAGCCAAACAAATAGCCCCAACAGGCTTCTTCTGAGTGATAAATTCTTTGATTAGCTTATGGAGTTTGCTGTTTTCATAGAGGGCCGGTGTTCCTGACCCCCCTACCAGAATTAAACCATCAAAACCAGAGGCGGTAGTCTCCTCAATCAATCTGTCTACTTCTATCCTCATACCCAACATTCCTGTAGCCTTTCCTTTCTGATTGGAAGCCACCAGTACCTGGTAACCAGCCTTTTCCAGCGTTTGCCGGGGCACCCGGTATTCTTCATCCCGAAAGTGGTTAAACGCCAACACTATCAAAATTACTTTGGTCATCGCTTCAGCCATCCTCACCTCCAGTTAAGCTTAATTTTTTTCCTCCCTCATTTTTTTAATCCGGTCTAAAATTCCGTTGATAAAGGCAGGTGAATCTTCTGTCCCATAAAGTTTAGCTAATTCAATAGCTTCATCAATTGACACTGCTGCCGGAATATCGGCAGCCCATAAGAGCTCCCAGGTCCCTAGCCGCAAGATATTTCGGTCAACTGCGCTCATCCTCTCCAATGGCCAGTTGAGCGCGGCGCGAGAAATCAACCCGTCAATCTCCCCAAGATGCAGACAAATTCCTTTTACCGCCTGGCTGGCATAATCTCTTACCTTTTCCGGGTACGGTTTGTGCCCCCAGAATTCCGACAAGAGAATTTCTACGGGTTCTTCTCTCATCTCCCTTTGATAAAGAATTTTCAGAGCGCACTCCCGCGCTTTCCTTCGCTTCATTTATTTTTCAAGCGGAGTAAAGCCGCAACTTGAGCCATCTCAATCGCGCTTAAAGCCGCATTCCAGCCCTTGTTTCCCTGCTTTGTCCCTGCCCGTTCAGTTGCCTGTTCCACCGTGTCAGCCGTAATGATACCAAAGGTAACCGGAGTGTTCTGGGAAAGATTCAGTTGAGCCACCGCCCGGGTAATCTGGGAAGCCACATACTCAAAATGGGGTGTCCCCCCCCGAATAATTGCTCCCAAACAGATCAAAGCATCATACTGGGTCGTTTCCACCATTCTGGCAGCAGCATAGACCATTTCCACCGTTCCGGGTACCCAAACAACATCAATATTTTCTTCCTGCGCATTGTGGCGACGCAAACAATCAAGGGCGCCCTCCAGCAACTGTCTGGTAATGAAGTCATTAAACCGGCTCACCACTATTCCAAACCTTTTCCCTCTTGCTTCCAGCATTCCTTCTTTCACATTCATTAGTGCCTCCTTGAAAGATGGACAGTTTTTTCCTTAGCCTTTTGTGTTTTCAAATCAATGAGATGATGGAGCTTTTTGATTTTTGTTTGAAGGTATTTCCGCGAATATCGGGTAGCTTCCACGCAGATCGGCACCCGGTCAACAACTGTTAATCCGTATCCAGCCAGACCGACAATCTTCCTCGGATTATTAGTCATCAGCCTGATTCGGGTCAATCCCAGGTCAGAGAGAACCTGGGCACCGATGCCATAATCCCGCAGGTCTTCAGGAAAACCCAATTTGAGATTGGCTTGGACCGTATCTAACTTCTTTTCGTCTTGAAGCAGGTAAGCCTTCAGTTTGTTTTCCAGACCGATACCCCGTCCTTCCTGGGGCAGATAAACCAGTACCCCCCGGCCTTCTTTTTCTATCATCTCCAGGGCGCGGTGAAGTTGTTGTCCACAGTCGCATCTTAGTGAGTGAAAAATATCGCCAGTTAAGCATTGAGAATGAACCCGCACCAATATGCTATCATGCGGGTTTCTCAGACTTAATTGGCCTTTAGCCAGAGCCAGATGATGATTGCCGGAAATCAGATCTTGGTAAAGATAGAGAGTAAATTGTCCGAAGGCAGTAGGGAGAGAGACAGAAAGTATCTTTCTGATAAGTTTCTCTCGGCTCCGCCGATAAGCAATCAGGTCCCGGACGGAAATCAGGGGTAGCCGGTGTTTTTGGGCAATCTTAACCAACTGGGGTAATCTCGCCATGGTGCCATCTTCATTTAAAATCTCGCACATCACCCCAGCCGGAGCCAAACCAGCCAGCCGCGCCAGGTCTACAGCGGCTTCTGTGTGGCCAGCTCTGACCAGTACCCCGCCTGGCTTTGCCCGAATAGGGAAGATATGGCCGGGTCTGGCTAGGTCCTGTGGTCTTGTCTTCGGGTCAACCAGCATTTTAACAGTTACCGCTCGGTCATAAGCAGAAATTCCGGTCGTAACGCCTCTGGCTGCATCTACTGAAACAGTAAAATCGGTCTGATGCAAAGCGGTGTTCTCCGGAACCATCGGCGGCAACTTCAATTTCTTTAACCTTTCCGGAAGCAGGGCAACACAAATTAATCCTCTGGCTTGTTTAGCCATAAAATTAATGCTCCCTGGGCTCACCTTTTCCGCAGCCATAATCAAGTCACCCTCATTTTCCCGGCTTTCGTCATCAACCACAATCACTAAGCCTCCCCGCCTTATCGTGTTAAGCGCCTGCTCAACAGAAGAAAAAAAGGACAGTAGCTCTTGTTTTTTTGCCTTAATCATAATTTTTCACCCTTAACTGGAGAATTGCCTCCAGATGTTTAGCCAAGATATCAGTCTCCACATTCACCATTGAACCAGGGTGTTTAAACCTGAAACTTGTATGAGTAATGGTATAAGGAATCAGCCAGATGGTAACGACCGGTCCTTCTAATTCGGCTACTGTCAGGGAAACACCGTCCACGGCTAATGAACCTCGCCTGACAACGTAACGGCGGAAGTTCTCCGGAAGCCGAAACTTCATTGTGACTGCTTCTTCTTGACGATGAAAAGTAAGTAACGGGGTTTGGAAATCAACATGGCCAGTGACAAAATGGCCTCCCAATCGGCCCCCAGCCAGTAAGGCTCTTTCCAAATTTACTGGTTCGCCAATCCCTATTTTACCCAAAGTTGTCTCTCTTTGAGTTTGCTCGCTTAAGGTAACCTGGAGGGTTTTTCCTTCTTTCCTTTCTACTGTCAAACAAACACCATTGACTGCCAGACTTTCTCCAGGTTGGATTTCCCTAGCTATATTTTCTGTGTTAATCAGCAGTTGTAATAATCCGCTCCGGAAAATCTTCCTTTCTACTTTCCCTACCTCTTCAATTATCCCGGAAAACACGGTTCTCCTTGTATCAGCCAGTTATCATTGACTGTTTGGGCAGAAAATTCTTTCAGGTAAGCAGCAGGTTCAAGGTTGAGCCGATCAGGGCCGCCAAGAGGGCTTAAAGACTTGGTCCCTCCGATAAATTTATTGCCGATAAAAATCATTACCTTATCCACTAAACGTTCCTGCCAAAAAGAGGTAAGGACCTGATGCCCTCCTTCTACCAAAAGGATGCCTATTTCCTCACTGAGCAGATGAGAGAGGACTTCCTTTAGCTGAAGATATTTCCCTGCTTGGTTGACAGTGATGACGGTACAATTTTCACGATTCAGTTGGCATCTTTTTTCCAGCGGAGCCTTTTCTGAAGTAAATATAATCACCCGGGATTGTTTATCCGCAAATATGTTAGCGCTTTCTGGAATGCGCAGCCGGCTATCCAGGACAATCTTGGTGTATTTCTTTCTTACCAGGAGGGACTGTTGGGTTTGAAACCTGGGTGGTTCAAAGTTCAACCTAGGGTTATCTTTCAAAATTGTATTGATGCCCACCAAGATACCGTCGCAAGTAAACCGATATTTTTTCGCCCAGGCTCTTGTTTCTTCTGAAGTAAGCCACCGACTGTCTCCAGAAACCGTGGCTATCTTCCCGTCAAGACTCATTGCCCATTTCAGAATGAGAAAAGGCCTATTTTTTTTCAGCCTGGTTAGGTAAGGCTGATTTAAACTCATCGCCTCCTTCTCCAGCCAGCCACTTCTTACTTTGATGCCGTGTTCTTCCAGGAACCGAAACCCTTTTCCGTCTACAAGAGGATTGGGGTCTTTTATACAACAAACCACTTCTTTTATTCCGGCTGCCACTATGGCCTTGACACAGGGCGGTGTTTTTCCATAATGACAACAAGGCTCCAAGGTAACATAAAGGGTCGATCCTTTTGCCCTTGACCCGGCCTGCCTTAGAGCTTCTATCTCAGCGTGCGGCAATCCGTAGGCGCGATGCCATCCCCGGCCGACAATCTGACTGCCTCGCACCACCAGAGCGCCGACCATCGGATTAGGACTGACTAGTCCTTTACCACGTTTAGCCAGCTTAAGGGCGTCAAGAAGGAATTTTTCCTCTGGCATGGTTCTGCTCTTAATTTCTAAGTTAATTGTCCGGCAAGAGATTCTTTCTCTCCGAGCTTAAGGCCACACTGGCAGAGCCTTTCTTTTTAATTTTACCTCATCTCCTGGCCGCCAGTGATATTGATTGCCTGGCCAGTCATGTAAGAGGACCTCTCGTCACATAAAAAGATGACTACATTGATCACATCCTGATAAGTACACGGCCGACCAAGAGGCACCTGCTCAATGTATTTTTTCCGAACTTCCTCTCGGCTAATTCCCCATTTTTTTGCATACTGGTCAAACAGGCTTTCCTGCCACAACGGACTATCCAGCAAATTACCAGGGCAAACCGCATTTACCCGCACGCCGTAGGGGGCAAGATCAAGGGCGATAGACTGGGTCAAGCCAATCCCTCCAAATTTACTCGCTGCATAGGCGCTGTTTCTAAAACTCCCCTTTTTTCCTGATTTAGAATTGATTTGGACAATTACGCCGCGGCGCTGTTGTTTCATCACCTTGGCTGCGTATTTAGCGCAAATGAAATATCCGGTCAGATTTACTTCAATTACCTTCCGCCAGATGTCTTCCGGGAATTCAGTAATGTCGTAAGCATGAAGGATGCCAGCGTTGGCTATCAAGATATCCAAAGAACCGAAGGTTTTTACCACCCAGTTAATTTCATTTTCTACCGCCCGGGCATCAGTCACATCAACCACTCCCGGTTTACCTGTTCTACCATAATCACTCTTCAGTTTCTCCGCCACTTTCTGGATAGTTTCTTGGTTAATATCCCAGGGACAGACTATTGCTCCTTCTCTTGCCAAACCATAGGCAATTGCTTCACCCAATCCTCTACCGGCTCCGGTAACAACCGCTACCTTGTTAGTTAAACATCCCTGTTTTTCCATTTTTCCTCCCAAATGAGCTAAAGTAACTGAATGACGGCTTTAAGAACCGTTCCCTTTCTCACCTGGTGGATTGCCTCCACAATCTCTGAAAGAGGAAAGACCCGGGTAATAAATTTTTCCGAAAAAATAGCGTTAGAAGCAATCATCTGGGCAGCCTTGAGATAATCCTTTCTGTTAGAAGCGAAGGCGCCAAAGATTGAAAGTTCCTTGTAATGGATTAGATTGGCGTCAACGGTTATTAAAGAATCGTCCTTTGG
>JAMWDF010000017.1:12730-16041 GCA_023818865.1 Candidatus Omnitrophota bacterium | reverse complement strand
AACCCACCAAAAAAACTAATCCGGCCTCGGCCAGCCAGAAGTTCTAGACCATCTAATTGAGCCTTTTTTACCGGACAGGCGGTAATAACCACATCAGCGCCCAGGCCGTCTGTCATTTTTAAGACCTCATCTTTGATATTGTTCTGGCTGGGGTTAAGAAGAACTAAACCCTCAAAATTCCTTCCAAAACGTTCCAGCCTTTCAAAATCAGGATCAACTACCACAACATTTTTTGCCCCGCTGGCTCTCGCCAACCAGGCATGCATCAAGCCAATTGGTCCGCCACCGAAAATTACCACTGTTTCTCCAGCTTCAATCTGGAGGTAACTCTGGCCATTGATGACGCAAGAAAAAGGTTCTATCAGAGTTCCTGCCAGAGGAGATAGGTTGGGGGGTAGTTTAATGATGGCTCCTTGATTTAATGCTTCTTCCGGGACAACCAGATATTCAGCAAAACCGCCTGGCCAGAAGTAACCAATGGCTCGGGTGTCTGGACAAAGATTGTAGTAACCCCGGCGGCAAAGAGGACAATGCCCGCAACCCACAGAAGTAACCACTGTTACTGCATCGCCCTCCTGCCAATCAGCCCTCTTTGCCTCTTGGCCAACTTTCTCCAGGACGCCTGTAATTTCATGTCCGATGATGGCTGGGGGAGTAACCTTCTTGTGGCCGTGGAAAAAAATTCTCACATCTGTTCCACAAACCGCGCAATAGTGAACCCTAAGCAAAACTTCTTTTTCCCCGCAGGCTGGTTTTTCCCGGTCTTCAATCTTGATATTTTCAATTCCATGATAGACAGCCGCTCTCATCTTTTCTCCCGGTTATGTTTTCAATTTGGAGAAAATAGCCTAAAATCTAAATTATGGCTTCTTTTTGGCTATCTTTCACCATCATTTTCTGTTTCAACCTGTCGGCTTGCTTTGGCTTCTCTTCTCCAACTGTTTATTTTACTCCACGCCAGCCAGTTGACCAATTGATTCTCAAACTTGTCGGTGAGGCCAGGGAAAAAGTTTACCTGGCCAGCTATCAGTTAGGCTGGGAACCTTTAATAAAACTGTGCGAGTCCTTAAAAAACAGGGGGGTAGAAATTAAGGTTATTACTGAACATATAGCCCCAAACTGCCCAAAGTCCTTACGAGAAGTTGTCCGGGTTGATAAAAAGTCTTCCCTTTTTCACGCTAAGTTCATCACGGTTGATAACCGCTGGCTTGTTACTGGCTCATTCAATTTAACTAACGATAGCTTCTACCTTCACCACAATAATGTTCTTTTTTTCTCTGATTCAGGCCTGATTGATTTTTTTCAAAGAAGATTCCTTGCCTGGTGGCGAGACGAAACCACACCCTTTTTCTACGAAAACTTCAATGTTAAGGCGGCCTTTTCTCCTGAGGTTGACTGTGAAGCCCTTTTAGCCAACGCCCTTGGCTCTGCCCAAAAAAGTATCTACTTCACTCAGTTTCAATTTACCTGCCAGCGGTTAGCCGAAATCCTAATTAAGAAATCATTTTCTGGGTGCCAGGTTTTCGGTATAATAGAGGCTACCGCCACGAGATACCCTTCTGTTTTTCCTTTCCTTTTTGACTTACGAGTAAACGTCAGACGTAATTTAATGGCTGGGTTGCTTCATGATAAAACTTTCATCATTGATGGCCACCAGGTAATTACCGGATCTTATAACCTGACTGAATCTGCAAGAAAAAACAAGGAATGCCTTCTTATTCTGGAAGATGAAAAACTAGGCAGTGAACTTCTGCGTGAGTGGAAAAAACTTTGGCGCTGGAAAAGCCTGCCGGAGTAGTCAATCATCTTTTAAGATTTTTCTGGGCAAGTCTTAGGTTTTCAATAGCTGGCTGGAAATCCGGGTTAGTTTCCAGGACCTTTTCCCATAAAGCCACCGCCTGAGACACCTGACCGGCCATGGCCAGTGAAATACCGAGGTCATTCATCACCTCAAGATTGTCAGGGGAAAGGACCAGACAGCGCTGGTAAGCTTGGATTGATGCCTGATACTGAGCAACCTGCTGGTAAGCTTTAGCCAGGTTTTGCCAGTAACCAGGCTCATCTGGTTTTAGGCGGCAGGCAGCTTGAAACTCTAAGATTGATTCTCTGATTTTTCCCAGCCGTTGATAAGCCACCCCCAATCCGTTTCTGGCGATATCATCTTCTGGGTTCATTTTCACCGCCCGCCGGTAAAAAAATAACGCTTTTTCTGAATTTCCTAACCGAAGTTCTAAATTACCAGCCACCCTCCAAGCTGGTTGAAAAGCCGGGCTGGTGCGAAAAATGGTGTTAAGCTGCTTAGCGGCTTGTTGATAGTCTCCTTTCTCTAAGGCCATGGTAGCCAGATCAAAAAGGGCAAAGGGATGGTCTGGTTTAATCGCCAGAGCCTTTTTATAAAAAACTAAACTTCTCTCCAGATTTCCCAGGTGGCAGTGACACCGAGCGGCTCCTATGAGGGCAAGGACAAAATTTGGGTTAAGTTCAATAGCCTTCTCAAAATACCTTAGAGCTTCCTTATGCTGGCCTCGGTCAGTCAAAGTTGACCCAAGATTGTGGTGAAGGGAAGACGAATGAGGTGATACTCTGATGGCTTTTTGGAAAAAGCTTAGGGGGTCCTGCCAGTCCCGGTTACGAATGATTGACCTGGTGGCATACAGTAACGATGCCGCTGACAAAATAACCAGAGCTAATTTTTCCCTTCTGAGACTATTGGTAACGAATCTTTTGATTCCAAAAACCACCCCTATCCAGAAACCCATGGAGGCCAGGTACATCCAATGCTCACTTAGGTTACCGTTCAACGGAATGAACATTCCGGAGACCGAAAGATAATTGACCAGGAACCAACAAACAGGGAGGAAAAACAGCCTTTCCTTCCTGGTGAAAAAAACCAACAGGAGCAAGACAACTAAAGTGAAAAATCCACCAATGACCCAAGCAGCGGTTACCTGAGTAATAAAAGATAGATGTCTTTCCATGCTTAGGGAAGAAGGCCAGACAAGCAGGCGCAAGTAATCCAAGAGGGCTCTTTGCGCGGTTAAAAAACGAATCAAAAATGGTTCCCCCTGCATCTTAGATAAGTGAAGAACTGTGAAACGAAAAACGACGTAGACAAGAGTAAGCGGTACAAATACAAAGCCAATTATTTTTCTTTCCCGGCGATAAACCGATTCTTCCCGGTCTGGTTTCCTTGCCAAGTGCCATAGGAACAAAAGCAGCAGGAACATCACCCCAGATTCTCTGGAGAGAAGAGAAAAAACAAACCCAGCTGCGGCTAGGCAATATCTTCCCGAATCAAAAAGAAGCAGGCA
>JAMWDF010000017.1:0-12720 GCA_023818865.1 Candidatus Omnitrophota bacterium | reverse complement strand
CCTAAACCAAAAGCAACAGAGAGCGGATCAGCGGTACCGGAGACATAAGTAACTGCTTCCGTATGTAAAGGGTGAACCGCCCAGATTAAAGTAGCAAAAAAAGAAACAAACCGGGGATATAACTGGCTCAACAGAGTGAAAAGAAGAATCGTGGCTACCCCGTGCAAAACAATATTCAGCCAGTGGTAAGCTGGAGCCGATAGCTTGAATAGATGGTAGATGACCCCATAAAAAATGGTCTGCATAGGCCGGTAAAAGGCAGAAGTGCCTCCCCGGAAAAGGTCACTAGTAAGGATGTAGCGGATATTCCGAAAATCTTTGATATAGGGATTTTCAACTATCAGCGCCTGATCGTCCCAGAAAAGTGGCACAGACAGACTGTTGAGATAAACCAGAACAACAGCCAGACTCAGAACCACTGGTAGCCACCAGTTAAACTTCTTGTTTCTTTCTGCCGTAACCATAAACCCTAAGGACCTGCTGAACCTGGTGGTAAAGAAATGTTTCTCCTTCTTGCATAGCTGTTTTTAGACTTACCGGGCTGGGCATAATGCTGAAAAGACTGACCGGTTTTTTCTGGAACATCCGGTAAGCCTCAGGGGAGATGCTGCCGGCAAAGACTATCACCGGAACTTGATACTTTTCTGCCAGAAGAAAAACAGCGGAAAGCGCCTTACCATAACCAACCTGATAATCCAGTTTGCCTTCACCGGTCAGCACCAGATCAGTTCCCTTCAGTTTATCTTCAAATTGGCTAAGTTTCAGGATGGTTTCCACTCCAGAAACAATCTTGGCACCAAGGAAGGCATAAAGTCCACCGGCAATACCTCCGGCTGCTCCTGCTCCAGGTATCTTTTCCATAGAAACGCCAGAACTTCTTTTGACTAATTTAGCGTAATGCTTTAGCCCGTGCTCCAGCCTCTTAACATCATCTGGACTGGCTCCTTTTTGAGGAGCATAAACAGCGGCGGCTCCTTCTGGTCCGGTCAGCCCATTCCTGACATCCGTTAGTACCGTTACCCGGATGCGCTGCCACTCTTTCGGAAGCCCGGCTAGGTCAATCTTCCCAATTCGTTCCAAGTCTTCGCCTTTTCCCGGCCAGATTAGTCTGCCGAAACGGTCAATGAACCTTACTCCCAGGGCAGTCAAAGCGCCTATGCCGCCATCGTTGGTGGCGCTGCCGCCCACGCCTAAATAAATTTCCTGGCAGCCAGATTCTGCTGCCTTCCTTAACATCTGGCCTACGCCAAAAGTAGTTGTTTTTAGAGGATTTCTTTCCTGGGGAGAAACAAGGGTCAATCCGGCTGCTTGGGCTAATTCCAGATAAGCGGTTTCTCCTTGTTTTAGCCACCAGGTGTTTCTTTCTCGGCAAAGCGGATCAAAGACGGTCACTCTCTGCCTTTTTGCGCTAAGGAGTTTTTCTATCACTCTCAGGGTACCT
Source organism: Candidatus Omnitrophota bacterium (assembly GCA_023818865.1). GTDB lineage: Bacteria > Ratteibacteria > UBA8468 > B48-G9 > DSTR01 > JAMWDF01. Next base: position 11,279 of record JAMWDF010000017.1, on the reverse strand, counting down.
TCTCCGCCATCAGCCAGAGGGCAAAGCGTTATCTCGGCTTGAGGAAAAATTAGATAGGCAGCCCGAGCCATAATCGCCGCTGCCTTCTGACTGCTCAGGCTTCCTTTGAAAGAATCAGGCGCAACTAAAATGCGCATACTGGCTAGTTACTACCGAATGCCCAATTGTTTGGACCAAACCTCAAGAAAGTGCTTCAGGGAGCGGTCATAGGTCCTTTCTGCTTCGGGAGGGAAAAGACACCCCGGCAGTTGTTTCTGGGCCCAGTGATAATGAAGACATTCACAGCAGATGCCTTGTCTGGAGCAACCGGAATAACTGCAACTACACCTTTTCAAGTTTTTCTTCTGGTTGGCACATTCGGCCATTTTCTCCTCCTACCTTAAATTTTCTTTGATTCTGACGGCCACCGTTGCCGGGTCAAGACCCTGAGAAGCAAAAAGCGCCTCAGGGGTACCTGAAGAACCGTAATGACTGATGCCCAGGCGCAAGAATGTTCCGGTGTACCTATGCTCTGCCAAGAAAAGAGCCACTGTCGCCCCTAATCCGGTATCTTGATGGTGGTCTTCATAAGTAACGATTAGACCATGTTCCATTGCCTTTTTCATTAGCTCGTTGTCTACCACTAACGGACAGGCGCAGTTGACTATGGTAATTTTTATTCCATCTGCTGTGAGCAAGTCGTCTACCTGAAGTGCCCGGGGGACCATGGCGCCCATAGTGAAAAGCCAGGCTTTTTCTCCCTTTCTGAGGATATCTGCCTGGCCATAGGTAAACTGGTAATTTTCTCCAAAGAATGGCTGACCGCTCTCATCGGTAACAATGGGTATTTTTGAACGACCCATCCCGACGAAAAAGTTCCCTGGCTCTTTAGCCACATACCGAATCACCGCATCTGTTTGATTTGGGTCAGCCGGGATAACCACCTTGAAGCCAAAAAGATTCCGCAGAAGGCCAAGGTAATCAATGCACTGATGGGTTTTGCCGTCTTCGCCTACATCAAGACCAAGGTGAGTACAAACCAGTTTAAGGTTGGTACTATTACAGTCATTCAGCCGTTGCTGGTTAAAAGTTTCATCTACGCCGAAAACGCCAAAGTCAGAGAAAAAACAGACCAGGTTTTCCACGGAGAGAACACCAGCCAAGGTGGCAGCATGGTGTTCTTGCACCCCGACCTGAAAGAAATGCTCCGGAAATTCCTTTTCAAAGAGGTCAGTCTTCACCGAGGAAGCCAGGTCGCAATCTACCACAACAAATCTGGCAGCAGGATTTTCTCTATTAGCCCTGGCTAAATCAGCCAAAGCCTGGCCATAGGCAGTGCGGTTATCCGTCTTTTCCTTTTCAGAATAAACCCGGCGCGACCCTTGGTTCACCGAAATATTCCAGGGGAAAACTCTCTCTGGGAATACCCATTTTTTGGCCCTTAGTTGCCGATATTTTTCCAGACAAGGTTCCAGTTTTAACTCTTCCATTGCCCTTTGGTATTCTTCCAAGCTAAGAGCCTTGCCGTGATACTGATGCTTATTTTCCATAAAGGAAACTCCATGGCCGATGACGGTTTTGGCTACAAGACAAACCGGTTTAGAAGAATAAAGGGAAGAACGCAAAGCGGTGTAAACAGCAGCAAAGTTGTGGCCATCTACTTCCTTTACTTCCCACCCATCTGACTTGTAGTTGGCGCAGATAGAGCAGGGCATCACCCGCTCAGTGGCCCCGCTGATTTGGATCCGGTTGTAGTCTACCACCACTGTCAGGTTGTTTAACCCATATTTCACCGCGAATCTTCTAGCTTCTCCCACCTGACCTTTGGTTTGCTCGCCATCGCTCATCAAAACAAAAACATGGGTATCCTGGCCTTTAATTCTGGCAGCCAGGGCAAAGCCACACCCGGCTGAGAGTCCCTGGCCTAAATTACCGGAACCCCATTCTATTCCTGGCACTTTTCTGACTACGTGGCCGTCAAAAATAGACCCAGCCAATCTGAAGGTGGCTATAGCCGCCTCAATGTCAAAAAAACCAAGCCGGCCGAGGACTGAGTATACACCGGGAGAAGTATGGCCGTGGCTAATGACAATCCTGTCTCTGTCAGCAGCATCAACCAGTGGCGGCTTGATATAGGCGTAAGAATAAACGGTCAGGTAAATGTCCAGGGATGACATAGAGCCGCCTGGGTGACCAGACCCGGCTAAGGTCGTCATAGTGAGAATATCTCCTTTGCAGACTTGACTTAAATGTTCCAGCTTATTCAGTTCTTCTGAAGGCAGGTGCTCCCAGAGAAATCTCTTCATTACCGCTCCCTTGTCAAGAGGTTTCAATTGCTGAAGTCCTGAGTAAGAATTATACCTGTCCCAGCCAGCCAAGACAAAATTTATTTATCAGTCTTGCGGCTATGTATGGTTCTCTTTTCTTCCAGCTGGTAATATTCTGTGGTTTTCACCCAGTCTCTTAATTCACCCAAGTCCTTGGCAAGATTCTTGGCTACCTGTTCACACCCGGAACCGACTATCCCCCGAATAACAAACTTAACTTCACCTTCAGGTGAAATTAAAAGTTCTATCTCTTCCCGCCTAACCATATTCATCTCCAGCGTCTGGCTACCAATCTTATGGTTTGCGCCTCGGTATGTTCTTCTTCCACGATGGTGTAACCCTGCCGGGCAAGGTTCTGTTTCAACTGGCGATAGGCGTATCTCTGCCTGATGCGATTAACCATTTCCTGCTGTCTTTCTTTTGAGCCAGCCCCAAAGACAACCTGGTAATGGCCAGCCTTCCCCTTTTTAAACCCTAACACTGTTCCCTGGTTGTCCCGGACAATGACTTCTACTCTTTCCACTTCTCCGTTTGATGTTTTCATCTCCAGCAGCGGCTCTTTTCCGGCTTTCAACTCTTCCTTAATTTGGTGGGAAAAATGCAGGTCTTCCAAAGCCTCCTGAAGGATAACAAGACTACCCAGGCACAGAGCGAGACAACCACATCCGCTCATCACTTTCTCCTTTTCATTCGTTTTACCAATAAAAAGATGATCTCTTTACTTCTTCTGGGTGAAAGCCCAGAGCCAAGTAGGCTAACCCAGCAATGGTCAATATTCCTCCAACTGCAGCCAGGAGGAAAAGCCATCCGGAAATGTTTGCGGCCTGGATTCGTATAACTACCCGGAAGATAAACATAAGTAGTCCGCCGGCAATTAGCAGTCCGGCTCCAGCCGCCCTGTATCTGGCTTTTTCTGCCATCTGTTCTGCTTTCAGAATGCTTTCTGCTTCTCGTTTTCTTATTTCCCTAATTGCCGCTTCTACTTTTTCCGAGCTACTTCCTTCTTTTTTGATGGCCAGCAGCGCTTCCTTGATCTGGGGTGGGAGATAAGGATCGGTAGAAGAATATTTTTTACCTTCAATCTCAATTTCCACTGGCTTACCATGTCTTAAGATATCTTCGGCAGTTGGCTCAAAGGCAAAGCCGCACCATAAGCACCGCTTCTGCGAAATGTTGACTATTTGGCCACATTGTGGGCATTTTTTCTGGTAAGGGGCAAGATTGCCTTCTGTTTTTTCGGCTAACTCCGGAAAAACCTTCCCGCAATAAATACAATAAAGTCTGCCTTTCTTGTTGTTCCGGCCGCAAAAGGGACACGGGAAATACTGTCTTTCCTCTTCTGGGACTTTGGCTTGTTGTCTTTCTTCGTTAGTTTCTAATTTGGCGAACCGAGCGGCTGCTTCCGCTTTCTTTACCAAGCCGGTTTGGATATTTTCCGGCTCTATCTTCTTAAACCGGTCACTCATTTCTTTCCAGTTCTGTGTCCGGCTTAGCCGTATGTTGATTAAACTCTAGTTTCCTTTCTTGATAGTTCGGTGGTTTTCTTTGAAGACTGGCTGGCACGGTTCTGGCCTTAGCCCATTCCCTGAAAGAGGAAATTTCTTCTCGCATTGTTTGAGATAAAGGAACGGTGGCTCTTAGGCTTTTTTTGATATCTTCTGTGGTCAGTACCTGGTTGGCCACGAAAACATCAAAGAGGGCGGAAGTTATTGCTTGTTCAATCTCAGCTCCGCTGAAGCCATCACTGGCTTCAGCTAATGCAACCAGGTCAAAATCTTTGGGGTCCCTTTTTCTTTTTTTCAGGTGAATAGCAAAGATAGCTTGTCTTTCTTGGAAATCAGGCAGGTCAACAAAAAAGATTTCGTCAAACCGCCCCTTTCTTAACAGTTCTGGCGGTAACTGGTGGATGTTATTGGCGGTAGCAATGACAAATACCGGCCTGGTTTTCTCCTGTAACCAGGTAACGAAAGTGCCAAACACCCTGGCGCTGGTACCGGCATCAGAGAAACTGGAACTCTGGCTGCCGGAAAGAGACTTCTCAATTTCATCAATCCATAGAATTACCGGAGCAATAGACTCAGCGGTTTTGATGGCCCGGCGCATGTTTTCCTCTGAGGAGCCAACTGTACTGGCAAATACCCGGCCCACGTCAAACCGGAGCAGCGGTAACTTCCAAAAGCTGGCTACTGCTTTGGCTGTCAGAGATTTTCCACAACCTTGAACTCCGACCAGAAGAATACCTCTTGGCTCTGGGAGGCCAAATTCCCTTGCCTCTTGAGTGAAAGCCTGCCTTCGTTTTCTCAACCATTCCTTCAGATTGTCCAATCCGCCAACAGTCTCCAAGGTTTCCTCAGTTGGGAAATAATCCAAAATACCCGACTTCCGGATTACCTGCTTTTTCTCTTTTAGCACCAGTTCAATATCTCGTTCGTCCAGGGCATTATCCTCTACCACCGCCCGGGCAAAGGCATTTTCCGCCTCGTTATATGTTAATCCCTGAGCGGCGTCAATCAATCGCTCCCGTATCTCTGCGTTAAGAGAAATCCGGACTTCTTTTCTTTCTGAGACTGCTTTAATAATATTGTCAAGTAACTGGCTAATTTCCGGCCGGTCAGGCAGGTCAAAATCAACGATGGCGATGTCTTTTTCCAGTTCTAAAGGAACCGAAGCCACTGGAGAAACCAAGATCAGGGTCTGATAGGTACTTTTAAGATTTTCCACCAAATCGCGCAGTTTCCGGACCACGGCTGGATCGCTCAAGTAGGGATGAAGGTCTTTAAACAGAAAAACAATTGGTCCGGTGCTATCTTCTACCTGTGACAAAGCCACCAGCGGGTCGCGACTGGCTTGGTCAATTTTTTGTTGTCCGTACAGGTGAAGTCCGGTACTAGCTGACCAGAGGTAAAGTTGCTTGTTTTGTTCCTGAGTAAGCTTATAAAGAAAGCGGACTATCCGTTCTTCTTCATAACTAACTATGGAGACAATCGGATATCGCGCCCGGATGAGAATACTTATTTCTTTTTCTGCTCTGGCCATTTTCTCTCCTCAATCGTCTAAAGTTTAGTCAGCGAGTGCCAGGGTAGTCAAGAGGAGAAAGGTTGACAGGCCTTCTCAATGTGCAGTAAAATGGAAACTAACAATTGATTAACGCTGATTAACGCTAGTTTTTCCTGAAAGAGAAGGGCGGATGAAAACGCGAATAGTTTTGGCTATTCTACTGGGCTGGGTGTTTCTTCCGAAATCTGTCCTGACGGCTTACCAAACTGATTATCTTCTTTATGTTTTTTCTCCGCTTGGGGTGAGCAATCTTTACTTGTTTGACCTGACAACCTCTGAAAGTAGGCAGCTTACTTATTTCTCAGACACAGGCAGCATCACCAGTGTTTCCGCGCCTCAAGGAGGTTGGCCGGTGTATTTTACTCGGCCATCACCGGATAACGGACGCAACAATTCCACCATCTGGTCGGTTAATCTGGACGGCAGCGGACTGACAGAATTGACTTCTGTTGCTACCAATCCAGCTCTGGACTATTCAGGAGTGGCTGTTTCGCCTAATGGGCAAACCATTGCTTATGTAGCTAATAGCTTAGCTGCTCCTTCAGAGTATCACCTTTATGTTTGCTCTCTCACCGGCACGAATCGGAAGCAACTAACCGTTTTTCCCGGAGAAGTTTGTAGTTATCCTCTTTTTTTGGATAACGAGATAGTTGTCTTTCGCCAGAAAACCGGTTACCTGGAAAACTACTACCTAATGAACATTGATGGTTCCGGCCTCACTAACCTGACCAACAATGAGTCCGGCTCGCCCTATTTTCCCAGGCTGGGAAGGCCAATGACTGATAGTGGCCGTTCGCGGTTAATCTTTAGCCAGCAGATTCAGGAAATCTGGGGGTATCGCAAGTGGTCAATCTATAGTCTGAATCTTACAACTGGTTCCCTTCAGGAACTGACCCCAGACGTTGCTCCCTGGTGGGGTCTTTATTATGATTTTGAGCCTAACCCATTATTTCAGCCAGAACCATATCCCTGCTTTGTGGCTGACAGTCAAGTGGCGCTGGTAGGTACTCAGGACAGCAATGCTTCTCCGGAAGATTTGAACCTTTACATAACCAGTTTACCCATTGGTAATCCTTATCAGTGGCAAATCACTACCGCTGGTGGCATTTCTCTGCCTTTTTACTTAAAGCCATCGTCTCCAAATACCCAGATTGTTTATCTATCTTCCGGTAAAATTTTCCGGGCAGACCAGAATAATGAAATTACCCAATTAACCTGGGCTGGCACCGCGACAGACCCGGTTGTTGACAGCCGGGGAGTTAGACTGGCTTACAGTGACAATGGTCTTTGGTTGATGAATGTTAATGGGAGCAACCTGGTTTGTCTGGAATCAGATCCAACTGCCAGGTATCCTGCTTTCTCGCCGGACAGTTTTTGGGTGGCTTATGTTAAAAAGAATGACCTCTATGCCCGCCGGACTGATATGACGACTTCACCAGTGAGACTGACTGTTTCCCCGGATATGCCTAAAGCTGATGTTTCTTTTTCTCCGGATGGCCGAAGGATTCTGTTTACCGGCACGACCAACGGAAAAAGACAGATTTATTCCCTGCCTGTCAGTATTACGGAAAACCCATCTCTTTTCTTGCCAGTTGGCAATCCAGCCAACCTTACTCCCTTAACTACGGAGAATTACCAGGCAAAATATTCGCCTGATGGCAAGAGTATTGTCTTTATTTCCACCCGGGCGCAACTGCCGGAAATCTGGCTGATGGACCCAACCGGTCAGAGGCAGCGAAAGATTTCTTTCTCCACCAACCCACCAGTCAATCCTGCCTGGCCTCATTTCTCTCCGGCTGACCCAGAAATACTTTCTTACCTTTCTGGCAGCCCGCAAAAAATCTGGACAACTGATCTCTCAGCTCTTTCAGCCGAAGGTTCCTTGCGGCAACCAGAAATCGTGGCTACCCAGTTTTCCTGGCAGGCTGCTCCAGCTGGCACTGTCTGGGCTTACCGATTCTTGACCTTTGACCGGATTGACCCACGGCGGCAGTTAACCTATCAGATAAAACTTCTGGTTGATGCTTTGCCTGCGCCGACCAGTGTAACTCTTACTGAGGTCTTACCAGCTGGCTGGCAATTATTGAATGTGAAAATAAACGGCGTTAGTCCCTGGCCGCTTACCAGCAATCAGCAAACGCAAGGTAGCCTGAAGTGGAACTTTGGCCTGGCAGGCATTGCTCCCCTTAAGGATACAGTTTTGGAACTCACCGTTGACTTATCCAGCGAAATTGGCGTTAATGCCTGGCGGTATCTCCAGGGTTGGGTAGAAACCACAAAAGGAAGGGTGATGACCAGCGGGGACGCGGCTATGTACCTGGACAATCCCTATCTTCCAATAGACACTGACCGCGACTGGTGTATCTCCAATGAAGAACTTTTGCGCACTATTGACCTATGGGCTACCAGCAGTCAGAAGCATGGCTGGCCAGACGTAAGAGACTGGGATTATTGGCTGTTACTCATCATCAATTTCTGGATTAACGAGGCAGCCGGCTACCAATATCTGATACCAACCGATCCTTATCCAGTGGCTGAGCCACCACAGTGGGGATTGAAATGACAAAGAAGGTATTGACCTGGTTGATATTTTTGCTCTGTCTGGTGCTTTTTCCTTTCTCCGGTCAGGCAAGAACCATGAACTTAACCTACACTTTTTCCCCTCCTCAGGTGGAAAAAAAGGATGCCTTTCACTATATCCAGATTCCTGGCTGCGATTATCTTTCTCTTCCAGGACTGCCTGTCCTACCGGTAAGGCTGGCGAGAATCCTTCTTCCGGAAAGAGCCGAGGTAACCAAAGTTCAGGTGGACGCCGACCGAGCTCTTGTTTTTCCGGAAAGAGTATCTCTGGCTGCCTTGCCGAACTTTAGGCGCCTCAATCAGACCGGAGAGACGCCTCTTGCTGAATACCCTGGTAGTTATCCTGCTCAACCCTACGAAGTCTTAGGTATCCAAAAATTAGCTGGTTACCAAATTCTCCTTGTCCGTCTTTTCCCAGTTAGGTTTGACGGCCAAGAGAAAAGACTCCTGTTCACTCCGAAAATGTTTGTTCGGGTGGAGATGAAAGAAACAGTTTCCTCTCCCTTAAAAGGGCTGGTAGTAAGACCTCAGGGAGAAAAATGGGTGAGACAATGGGTGGACAATCCTAGTGAAATTGCTTCTTATCAGGCGACTTCTACTAAGGGCCCCAATTACCAATATGTAATCATCACAACTTCTGACTTTGTTTCAGCCTTCCAGCCTCTGGTTACCTATTACCAATCGCAAGGTTTGAATCCAATCATCATCACCACCCAGGAGATTACCGAGCAACCTGCCTCTCCTTATTATCAGAGCGGCCGGGATAGAGCCGAAAGAATCAGGAATTTTATCATTTTTGCTTACAACAACTGGGCGACGAGGTATGTCCTTTTGGGTGGGGATACGGATATCATTCCAGCGCGTTATTTTAAAAATCCAGTAGAAGATGACCCCATTCCGGCTGATATGTATTACAGCAACCTGGATGGCGATTTTGATTATAACCGGAACAATGTCTTTGGCGAAGCCTACATTGACGGGCCCAATGGCGGAGATATAGACCTCCTTGCAGAAGTCCTCGTTGGCCGGATACCAGCCAGTACTGCCACTGAAGTTACCAACTGGGTGAGAAAGAACCTCTCCTATCTCCAAAACAATACTGTTTCGTCAAAAAAAGCCGGGATGATTGGTCAGCAACTGGATGAGGTTTCCTGGGGTGGGGACGGTAAGGATGACATTGTCAGACGCTGCTTTCCGGCAGACTGGGAAATCTCCCGTTTTTATGAGCGGGACCGCACCTATTCCTCAGAAAATGTCATTAGTTATCTTAATTCAGGACCCCACCTGGTGAACAATTTTGCTCACGGAAATTGTAATTATGCCTTTGGTTTAGACGCCGCGGATATCTTGGCTCTTAACAATTCCAGCTATTTTATCCTTTACTCCCAGGGCTGTTACGAAAGTGCCTTTGACAACCCTTACGGTTATGACAGCGTCGGTGAGTACTTTGTTATCGCTCCAAATGGGGCTGTGGCTGTCGTTGGTAATTCCCGGTATGGCTGGTATGCGCCTGGCGCGGTTATTTATGGACCCTCACAGGTTTTTGACCGGGAATTTTACAACACTCTCTTTAACCAGAACTTCACCGGTTTAGGCGAATCTTTTTTCCGCTCCAAAGCGAACCTGGCAGCTGGTTTGGGTGGTTTCTCCCGGTATGTTTTTTATGAGCTGAATTTGTTTGGTGACCCAGCTTTGCCAGTAATTCAGCCAGCCCAGGGTCCAAAAGAGGAATTGAAGGGACTGGTTTATTTTGTTAAAGAGAATAACATCTGGGTGACAGATTTGAAAGCAGAAGAAACCAGACAACTTACCTACCTTGAACTTGCTCCTGGACCAGGTCGGTTAGCTAATCTGATGCTCAGTGATGACGGAAGCAAAATCATCTTCGCTTACCGGGAGAATACCTCCTCGGAAACCAATCTTTATCAGGTTAATAGCGATGGTAGTGGAGTGGAAAACCTCAGTTTAACTCACAACTTGAACACCCTGACGAAAAACCAGGCTTATGGAGTTTTGAGTGCCAATGGAGAACTTCTAGCCTTCGTAGCCCAGAACCGTTCAGGCGGAGCACCTGGTGGTTATCAACTTTGGCTAAAGGAACTCACCGGTAGCAAGAGGCTTTTTCAATTGACTTTTCTTAACGGGAACGTTTCCTGGCCACTGTTTGTTGAGGCCAGTCGCCTTCTTTTCCTTTTCAGTTCCAGTCTGGACACTTCTCAGGATTTTTACACCATTACCACCACTGGCAGCCAGTTAACCAATTTGACTAATAACGCTTCTGTTTCTCCCTACTTCCCCCGTTTGGGCCGGCCGATGCTCAACCAGGATAGAAGCCAGATTATTTATGGAAAACAGACCCAGAGCGTTGGAATTTACAGTAACTGGAGTCTTTACACCCGCAGCGTCCTTCCCGGAGGTCCGGAGACTCAGGTGCTTTCAGGATTCTATTACTCAGCTGAACCTGTATTTCAAGCTGACCCTCAACCTTGTTTTGTTGGTGATAGTGCCTTGATTTTCAGAGGCGAGCGGCCATACACCACCCAACGAGAGTTGTTCCTGACTACTTTTAACGCTACCGATCCCTACCTGCGCAGTTTGCCTTTAACTGAAGAGGGTAGCTTCCCTACTTATTTTGTTCCCCCAGACAATCCCACCCAAGTTGCTTATGTCTCCGGAGGCCAGATTTATGTCCGTCGGAGCGATGGTACTGTAAAGCAGTTGACCTCTACTGTTAATGAAAACCGGGACCCTGTTTTCTCTCCTACCGGCGAGTATATCGCTTATTCGGGTAACGGCATCTGGGTAATGAAGGCGGATGGGAGTGACCCGGTTCAGGTGGAAGAGACTTTCTCCGCGAGATATCCAGCCTTCTCGCCTGATGGTCAATGGGTGGTTTACATCAAAGACAATGACATTTATGGCCGCCGCCTTGACCGGACAAACCTGCCTGTTCGGCTGACCAGCACCAGCCATATTCTCAAAGCCGACGTCTCTTTTCTGCCTGATGGGTCAAGACTGATTTACACTGCTTCTACCGCGGTAGGTAACCAGATTTTTTCTCTCCGGGTAACTGTATTGGAAACAACCATCAGGGTGGACGGTTCACCAATCAATTTGACCAACACGCCAGGCACGGATAACTATCAAGCCAGGCCATCGGCTGATAGCCAGAGTATTGTCTTTATTTCCAAACGCTCGGGAATTCCTAAAATTTACCTAATGAATATTGACGGCACCAACCAGCGAGCCTTAAGTTTCAATCCTGAACCAGTCAATCCGGGCTTTCCTCAGTTCTCCCCGTATGGTGAAGCCAAACTGCTTTTTCTTTCTAACAGT
>JAMWDF010000203.1:3048-4197 GCA_023818865.1 Candidatus Omnitrophota bacterium | reverse complement strand
ATGCCAAACTACCTTGATGCCCGCCAGTTAACCGATAATTTCATTGACCGCTGGGCTCACCGGACTAAACCTTCTCTTACCTTCAAAGGAAAGACGCCAGAGGATGTCAGCCAGTGGAAGAAAAGACTGGTGCGTAAAATTAGGCAGCTTCTTGGTGAGTTTCCCCAGCCAGCCCCGCTTTCACCGGAGCTTCTCTCGGTGGAGGAAACAGATAAATTTGTCCGAGAAAAATGGTTAATTCAAACCGAGGCTGATTGCTGGATGCCACTCTATTTGCTCATTCCCAAAGGAACAAGAGGGAAGCTACCGGCCATTGTTTGTTGTCACGGTCATGGTACTTACGGCAAGGAGCCGGTCGCTGGAGTCCATCATAACAACTCCGAGATTATTGGCAGTATTCGGAAGCACAACTATGATTATGGCCGGCAGATGGCTGAAGCTGGTTATGTTACCATCTGCCCTGACTGGCGGAGTTTTGGCGAACGGGTTGGGTACAACGACAATGCTTTTGGCGGACGGGATAAGTGCAATATTCACTTCATTCAGCATCTGATTTTGGGCCGGACACTTCTCGGAATGAATATTTTTGACGGAATGCGGGCGGTGGATTTTCTTCTGACCAAAAGTTTTGTTGATCCAGAAAGAATTGGGTGCATGGGACTTTCTCAAGGTGGCACCATGACCACTTATCTTACCCTGCTGGATGACCGCATTGTTTGTGGAGACATTATCTGTTACGCTACCACCACCTTGCATTATGCCATTCACCGGCCAAACTTCTGTGGCAGTCAGTTGGTGCCTTTCCTCTACCGGTATGCTGATGTGGGCGATGTGATTGCGGCTATCTGCCCCAAGCCACTTTTGATTGAATCTGGCGCAAGTGATACCTGCTTTTGGTTAGATTCAGCCAGGATAGCCCACGAAAAGGTAAAACGGGTTTACCAAGCAGCCGGAGCGGCTAACCGCCTCTGGATAGAAATCTTCTCTGGAGAGCATGCTTTTTCTGGAAAAAAAGCTTTTGAATTTTTTGACCTATTTTTACGAAGACCGGATAAACAGTAAAAGCTATGTTTGGAAATAACCGCCGGAAATGGTGGCTTATTGCTGGTAGTTTTATCACCTGTTTTCTAATTGTCTATGTTGTTTTCA
>JAMWDF010000203.1:0-3038 GCA_023818865.1 Candidatus Omnitrophota bacterium | reverse complement strand
CGGCAGGTTATCAACTACCAATCTCTTTTAGGTCAGGGTTTTTCCCTGGATTCAGTGGAAGTCAACAATCTGAGCCTGCGGGTGAAGAAAGCCGAGATTGCTCACCCCTCGTTGAATCTGGTCCTAAAGCTGAGAGATTTTTCTGTAAGACCGGCTCTTTTGGCGATCAGACCAGGAGGTAATTTAGCCTTTGCCTTTTCCGGCCCAGGAGAAATCTCGGCTGGAAGTGTAAACCAACCCCTTAATGTTTCCGGAGTAATCACCGGTAACATAAAGACTGGTCAAGTAAGTATCAATCAGGCCACCTTGAAATTGCAAGAACTGGGAATAGCCGAGGTTACTGGCGAACTCACTGAATGGGGGAAGAAAGGAGTTTCTTTAAAGGTGGAATTGAAAAAAATGGCGGTGGCTAAACTGGCTTCGTTTTTCAAGATAGAGGTTCCGGTGGAAGGTCTGGTCAGTGGACTTGTCCAGGTGGAACTTGGGCCAGGAGAACAAATTCAGAAGATGGATTTTGACCTGAGTCTGGCAGAAATCCATGCTCGAGGGGACGCCGTTATGTTTCGCGGGAAGCTTACCGGACGGTATGATTTGAAAGCCGCGAAGGGAGATATTCAGGGCCAGGTGGAAAAACCTGGTGGCGGCCGCTTGAATTTTACCGGAGACTTGGCTGGGGAGAATTTCACTTTCCGTTTTTCTTCTGAAGGGCTGTTGGTGGAGGAAGTTTTGCATCTTCTTCCGGAAGAGATCAAGAAAAAAATTAATCTTTCTGCGCCGGGAGGTTCAGCTACACTGAAGGATTTCGTTATTTCTGGGACAAAAAAAAACTTTCTTTAGCCGGCGGGCTTGATCTCCAAATTCCCCTCCTTTCTTTTCAGAATGGCCAGGTGGAAAACTTCCATTTTTCTTTGGTAAAGAGAAGTTTTTATTGCCAGAAAATCCAGGTTTACCATCTCGTTCTCTTGGATACATCTGGAGAAATAATGCCGGATGGTAGCGGTTACCAGGGCATTATTCAAACCAGGTTTTACGACTCCTCTGGGATTTTGAAGTTTTCTTTTAATGGCAATCTTTTTTATCCTGAATTTTCTTTTGACGGGATTTTCCCAGAGGTAAATCTTCTTAAATTTTTCACTGCGGTTAATGATCAGGTGATTGTTTCTGGGATAGTCAAAAGTCAAGTAGAAGGAAAGGTTTCTCCGGGAAGCTTCCAGTTATCCTTGAGAATAGAAAGTGTTCCTGCCCGGGGGGTGAAACAAACCTTGAATTTTGGCGCAGTAAAAGCCTTGACTGCCCTGGGTGGCGGAGGAACTATCCGGGCGATTACCAAGTCTGATTTTCATTACCGAAAACTGGCTGGCCGGCTGACTCTAGCTGATGGCTATTTGACGATTGAAGGGTTGGCTGGCCGTCACGGTCATTACCAGTATTTTCTTCAAAGTAGCCCCTGGGGGCAAGGTATCAACGTATTTGTTGATCCGGAAATGAATACTATTAGGCTTGAGTATCTCCTTAGTCGGCTCCAGACCGCCTTCAGTCGGTCAGGCAAAGTTGACCTCAGATAAGAATTAAAGGTACTTGGCCAGCATTTCCAAATTACGCTGGGTAGCGCCACAACCAGTGAGGACTGCCTGGAAGGCTCTTTCCCCCATCTTCTGCGACAAATCTGGCTGTTGAAGGAGAAAAACTAATGTTTTCAGAAGTTCCTCAAAACTGTGAACTTCTATCCCTCCCCCAGCAGATTTTATTCTTTCCCATTCTTCAAAAAAATGCCAGCTGTACTGGCCGAAGATGACCGGTTTTCGGAAAGAAGCCGGCTCAATAGGATTTTGACCGCCCCAGGGGACCAGACTGCCCCCGACAAAAGCCACCTGGCAGAGGCTGTAAAAATTGTTCAGTTCTCCGTAGGTATCCACCACCCAGACCCGTTTTTCACTTCCTTGAGGTAGGTGGCTTCGGCTGGTATAGTCAAGGCCGGCTGTCTTAAGGTGAGTGAATATCCCGGTTCGGTCCAGAAATCTGGGGGCTATGATTGACAGGACTTCAGGTAATAATTCACCGAGTTTCTTGGTTACTCTTACAATTTCCGGTTCCTCTCCAGGATGGAGGGAGCCAAAGACAACTATTTTCTGGTTTGCAGAAATTCCGTAAGATTTCCTGACCTTCTCTGGATCAATCCTGGTGCTCAAGGCATAAGCTTGGTCAAACTTAATACTGCCCACCACCCTAATTTTTTCTTTTCTGGCCCCAAGAAAGATGAGTCTTTCCGCTTCCTGCTGGGTGCGCATAGCTACTTCTGTTAACCGGGGTAACACCTGGCGCAAGAAAAACCGAAACCGCCGATACCACCGGAAAGACCGGGGAGAAAGCCGGCCATTGACAATCACCACCGGAATTTTCTTATGGTAGCAAAGCCGAATGAGATTAGGCCAGATTTCAGTTTCTACCAAGACTACTAGGCGAGGTTTGACCAAGCGGAGGAAAGCAGAGACAATTGGTGAAAAATCCAAAGGGAAAAAAAGACAGGGGATAGCTGGAAACTGTTTGGCGGCTAAAGTTCGGCCACTCTTGGTGGTAACCGTTAACAATAAAGCTTGACCTGGGTAGTGTTCCCGGAGTATCTTTACCAGGGGGCTGATAGAAAGTAACTCTCCCACTGAAACTGTTTGGAACCAGAGGCAGTGAGGAGTGATGCGTTTTGTTGTCTCCTGGCTAATAAAGCCGAAACGTTCGCGCCAGTCCCCGAGAAATTGTTTCTCTGGCCGGATGCGACGCCACAGCCAGGGAAAGCAGAAAATTAAGTAAAGAAAGAAAAGCAGGTCGTAGCAGAAAAATAAGAGCATGCCTTTATGTTACAGTTTTTATCAGACACTGAAAAGAGAAATCTCAGGGAACAAGAAAGGAGGAAAGAAAAATGGGCAGGATGGTAGTTGGCATGCAGATGTACACTCTTAGGGATTATTGTCGCACCCCAGAGGATATTGTCAGGACGCTTGACCGGGTAAAAGATATTGGTTATCAAGTCATTCAGGTTTCAG
>JAMWDF010000202.1:1976-4210 GCA_023818865.1 Candidatus Omnitrophota bacterium | reverse complement strand
ACTTTAGATATGATATGTTTTATTTGTGAAATTGCTTCAGGTACATTTTTAATTATATCATCTCCATCGAAGCCTGCCCGTGCAAATCGTCGTAGAAACAGCTGCTGTGCTTTCGTCTTTTGGATTTCTTCCAAGAACCCGAGAGCCGTAAACAACCTGAGCCTGTCCTTTTTCAATGGGCTCCATCAGTTTGATCAAGTCCATCGGGTCATATTCCAGGTCAGCATCCTGGATAACCACTACTTCCCCGGTCACCTCCTGAATGCCTCTTCTTATCGCCGCGCCTTTACCCCTGTTTTTTTCCTGAAAGATTACTTTGGTGATAGTCTGAGAATGTCTTCTCTCTTCTTCAAGAATTTTTTTGGTACCGTCAGTGCTGCCATCATCTACAATGATTATTTCTTTTTCCCTAGGGAGATTCTTAACCCTTTTCAGAAGTAGGCGAATGGTTTTCTCTTCATTATATACCGGGATGATAATTGATAGTTTCATCAGTAATTTTGGTGATTCCGGTGTTTCTTAATTGGCCAATTTGTCCCAGAAATGAGTGAAATGATGGAAAACCAGCCATGAGCGCCGAGAATCAAAACCATTGGCTCAATTGCTACCCGGTAGCGAATAGAAGCCAGATAAACCATGTGAAAGAGTGTAAAGAAAATTATCAATGCGTGCAAATGGCGAACCGACTGGGTTTTCCAGGAAAGAACAAACCCAATAAGGAAAAAAGGTAGAATCAAACCGAAACTTAACACACTGATGAGGCAATAAGAAGGCTTAGAAAATTCTTGAGCATTAGGGACAATGTTCCAGAATCGTCTGAATTTATTCTGGAGCAGCCAGAGATATCTTCGGGGATTATTCCTGATGACTTTCCAGGTTTCCCTGTAGAGAAACCTGTCTCTCTCCCCTTCGGGTATTTTGCTAACTTCTTCGGGAAAAATACGGCATGGACCGCCTTCGGAATGAGGGTTATTTCCCTCCCAAAAAACCCAGCCGCCCATGGTGGTTCCAGGAACAAATTTTTTCAGCAGAACATAGTTGCGGGTAACCCAAGGAGAAATGGTGACAAGTAGAACAACCAGGCTGACGAAAATTTCTTTGGCTCTTAATCGTTTGTCAGCGGCATTCATAAAATTTAAGAGGAGCCCAAAGGGAGCAAAAACCAGCATCGTCGGACGGCATAAACTTGATAGCCCTAAAGAGAAACCGGCTCGGACGGCGGCCATATACGTCGGCTTATTGTGCATGGTTATCAGTTCCAGGATAGTCCAGACGGTCAAGAAAATGAAGAGAGTCTCTGTCAAGAGAAAACCACTGTAAAAGATGAAAAAAGGGTAAACAGCTGATAATATTCCAGCCAGCCACCCTACTTTCTTGGAGAAAAGTTTTTCTCCGAGGAAGAATATTAAGACAACGGTAGCGGCAGAAATGATTGCTTGAACAATTCTAATAGCGAGGAAATTAGCCTGCAAGAAGACGAAAATTGAGAGAAAAAATGGATAAAGGGGTGGCCGGAAAGCTTTCCAATGTTGGCTAACCATTAGTCCTTGCCCGCTGAGGAAATTCTGCACCATGCGCCAGTATTCAAATTCGTCATCAAACCTCAAGGAGGCGGGAAGAGTCAGTACAAAGGCCGCCCGCAAGGCAAAGCTTAGGAAGAAAAGCCAAAGTATTTTTTTTCTTTCCATTGACCTATCGTCAGTTTGAGTCTGAAAACTGCCAGGTTATTGTGGCCGTAGATGCCAACTCTTGGCAGAGTGAAAGGAGAGAAACGAGAGCTTCTTAGGTTAGTTACCATTCCTGCTTGAAAACCGGCTGAGCCTACCAGGGAAATCACCGTTTCATTCCAGGCACCGTAAGGGTAACAAAAAAAACTTACTGATTGCTCCAGTTTTTCTTGGAGAAGTGACCGGGAAAAAGTAACTTCTTTACGCGCCTGGTCCAAAGGTAGGTCTGTCAGTCGTTGGTGGGTTAACGAATGAGAGCCGAATTCAACCCTATATTTTCTCATTTTTCGTGCCTCCTCCCAGGTAAGAAACCGGTCTCTCTCAGGGTGTTGATACCGGGAAAATAGGTGGGGGGTATTGATGTAACTGACTGTAAGAAAAATTAGCGCCGGTATCTTCAGTTCATAAAGCACTGGCAGAGCAAACCAACAGTTATCAGCATAGCCATCGTCAAAAGTAACCAGAAACCAGTTTCCCGGGATTTTTCTCCTGGGGCCGGGAACAATT
>JAMWDF010000202.1:0-1966 GCA_023818865.1 Candidatus Omnitrophota bacterium | reverse complement strand
TCATCCTGGAAGATCTTGCCATGCTGGCCCTGGCGGTTTTTCTCTATTGGTGGGCCCTTCCCGGAGAAGCCCAGGAGACGCCGGACCGCCACCCCGTTATTGATAATTTCCAGGAGGATTTTTTCTGGAGTAATAGCTTGCCAACCGTGGTCAAGTAAAAATGACAACTGCTTTCGGAACATCTCCGGTGAAACCGTGAGAGCATCCTTTTTATACCAGGGATTAATCCGATGGTAAGCCAGAATCACCGTCTTTCTCCATTCTGGTTGTTTTTCTATGCCAAATGTGAATAAGGGGGTTCGGATGGCAGAGGTCATAAGGAATTTTTTCTGTCATTGGCCAGCGCCGCCCGAAGAAAACAGGTACCTTTTGGAACGTCGCCACTACTTCAAACTGGGCCAGGCTTTTCTTGACCTCGGCTAATGAACTGCCTCTCCCCCAGACTTCTTGACAGGTGATAAACCAGGTTGGTTTCTGAACATTCGGTAGACTAGACGGGAAAGGGGCAATTACTAAGTGATAATCAAGGAAACGGAAAGGTGGAGTACGCCAGGGGGAAGGAGATTCAGACATTCCGATTCTGTCACCAGGCGGAATAGTTTGATTAATCCACCTACCAGCCAGTGTTCGAACATTTTCTCCACGGTACAGTTGCGTTAAAGTATAAGTGTAAGCAGCTGTCCAGATGGTCACTAAGGTAAAAAGCAGATTGAGTCCTGTCCCCATTCTTAACTTTGATAAACTCCGGGCGGTAATTATTACCAAGACAGGATAAAGGAAAAAGCTGTAATGCATCCAATACCCAGTGACACAAGCAAAGTAGAGCCAGCCTGGCAGAAGAAAGAAAAGCCAAAACCAGTCAGTCTGTTCCCGGCGATAAAGCAAATTAAATCCAATGCTTAGTCCAAAGATAATGTAAAGCGGCAAGCCGATACCGGCGAGAAGGGTGTAACGGAAGAAAAAGGTAAAGTTTTCCCTTATTCCCCCAGTATGCCAGTATTTTCTCAGGAAAAGAATTTCCTGGACAAATTCGCGCCAGTGGCAGATGGCGTAGGGATTTGTTAAGATGAAAGTTGTCAGAAAAAGTAAACTGCCCTGGATGAACAGACGTCTTCTCTTAGCCGGGTAACTGGACCAGAAAACAATGGCCAGAATCACTCCCCAAAAAATATATCCATAGGAAAGAACCGTCCCCATCGCCAGACCAGCCCAGATAGAAGCAAGCCAAATAGAAAAAGTCTGTTGTTTCTCCTGGTATTCACAGACGAAATATAAGGTAAGTGCCACCCAAATTATGGCAAAAGAAAAAGGTTTTAAGTGGAACGACCAAAGAACAAAAACAGGCATCACTGAGAAACACGCTGAGAGCAGAAAAGAATGCAGCCGGTTAGCTAAGAGTCGCCTCATAAGTAAGGAAAAAAACAAAATGGCCAGCAGGGCACCAATACCTCCAAACGCGCGGGCTGCGGCAAAAATTTTCCCCATTTCTTCTGGAAACTGGAGATAAAAGGACATATTGGGGGATAACCGGATGAACCTGAACCAGGAGCAAACTTTAAGAAAGACGGCTAACGGATAGAGATAAGCGCCGCCGTATTCGTAAAATCGCGGGTCAAACTGCCATTTTCCCGGGTTCATTCGGCTTAAAGCTACTAACGCTCTGTGTTCGTCGGCACCATAGGACCGAAGCAAGTAACTACGGATAGCGTTAAGAGTATCTTTGGTGGTTATAATTTTTTTGCTGGAGAGAACAACCTTCACTGGTTTGTCTGGCTGGTAACTGGTCGGATACGGATGTCCGTAATAAGGAATGGATTCCTCAATTTCCTGGTGGAGTTCCTCCAAGACAGGAATCAGTTGCTCAGCTTTTTCACGCGAGCCCAGAACCAGAGAAATACGTTCAGGGTCAGGGATACCCCAGCCAATGCCCCGGAAGTGATAAAAGGCAGCTATAATGAGAACAAGA
>JAMWDF010000201.1 GCA_023818865.1 Candidatus Omnitrophota bacterium | reverse complement strand
TGAATGATGAAGACCCCATTATCCGCAAATATGCTACCAAGACCTTTGCCAGCCGAAACCTGAGAGGTAATCGGGAAGGCCAAACAGGAGGTACGGCTAACGAAGAGGTTAATACTTATGAACTTTTGGCTTTGCGGACTTTGCTGGTTCGTCTGAAATACGAAAAAGACCTAACTGTTCGGAAGACCATTATTGATGCCCTGGAATGGTATGTTAGTAGCGGCGGAACAGAAAGGGATGGCAGTGGCCGGGATCTACTTACCGGGCGAATCTTCGGGATAGATGCGGGTTTACTGAAGTACCTGGAAGACCCTGACCCTGAGGTCAGAAAAAACGCTATTAATGTTGTCTCTGCTTCTGACTACAATCCCCAGACCCTGGAGCTTTTCTTTGAGATGTTCCGAAAAGAAAAAGATGAGGGAGTAAAAAAGGTCCTCCAGCAGGCGATTGAAGTCTATGCCCGAAAGGCAAGAACTGAAGCCCAAACAGGCCAGGCCGGTGGCCGGCCAGAGATGCTCCCACCCGAACCGTTTGGTGCTCCTTAAGATTGCTTGAGTTAGCGAGACATGGGTAAGATAAAGGGAAGAAAGGTTCTATTGGCGGTTATTTGTTTCTTAGCCGTTCTTTCTCTTTGGGCTGAAAATGAGTTTACTCTGAATTTCAATAATGTTGATATCCGGACTTTTATCAAGTTTGTTAGCGAGTTCACCAGGGAAAACTATGTTCTGGACAATAATGTTCGGGGTAACATCACCATCTACTCCCAGAAGCCTGTCCCGGCAAGAGAAATTGACACAGTTTTCCGGTCTGTTTTACACCTTTATGGTTTTGCCGTAGTGAAAAAAGGACATATCTCCGAGATTATTCCGGTTCAGGATGCCAGAATCAGAACAAGAGAGATCAATTTAGGAAAGGTCCCCCCGGAAAAGGAGAGTATTTTTCTCCACCAGATTGTACCTCTGCGGTATTGTGACGCCAATACTTTAGCTCAGCTCCTCGCCCCTTATCTGAGCAAAGGTTCCAGCATTACGGTGGAACAGCGGACCAATACTCTGATTATCCCTGATGTGGGAGCCAATATCGCCAAACTAATGGAAATTATTGAAAAGATAGATGTCCCCAGTCCACCAGGAAAAGAAGAGTACCGGGTTTATCGACTGGAAAATAGTAATGCTGAGGAACTGGCAAAAGTCTTAAACGACATTCTGTCCAAGAAAAGAGTGACTCCAGCGGTAAGGGCTCCAGGCGTGAGCAGTGCTCCAGTTCAGGCTTCGGTGGTAGCGGCCAAGGCAACCAATTCTCTTATTATTTACGCTGACCCAGATGAATTTGCCACTCTGGAGAAAATTATCAAAGAACTGGATGTTATGACCAACCAGGTTCTGATAGAAGCTCTGATCGCTGAAGTGACTTATGACCGGGAACGGGAATTTGGCTTTGAGTGGAATATTGTGGATACCTTCTGGAAAGACAAGATCAGCGGTTCGGTGGAAACTAAGTTTGACTTAGATAAAGCCATTCCCGCCGGGATGAAAGTGGCGATAGCCAAAGGAATCTCTGATATTAGCAGTATTATCCGGCTTTACGCAAAAGACCAACGCTTCAACATTCTTTCTACTCCCCAGATTGTTACTGCAGATAACCAGGAAGCGATGATCAACATCAGCGAGAACCGACCATATTTGAAAGAGACAAGATTCATTGGCACCTATTATACCGGGGCCGGCCAAGATACCATCAAGAGTTTTGATTACAAGGATGTAGGTATCATTCTGAAGATTACTCCTCAAATCAGTCGGGACAAGTATGTCAAACTGAAAATCAATCAATCTGTCACCAAGGTGCTTACGGTTGGTACCCAAGGGGAACTGACTACCGCCAAGCGGGAAGCAGATACCACTCTGATTGTTCCGAACAATCAAACAGTTGTTTTGGGTGGGTTAATTCGCAATGATACAGAAAAAGTTATCCACAAGGTTCCCTTCTTTGGTGATATTCCCGTTGTTAAACATCTTTTCCGGCACCAGCGGGACGCCGGGACGAAAACCAATCTTCTCATCTTCATTACTCCCCGGATTATCACCAGTTTTGAAGAGGCAGAGCGGCTGCGCCAGGAGAAAGAAAAGGCTATCCAGGAGATAAAAAAATGACCTCCGGGGTAACTCGCCTGAGTGAGTTGGAAGATTTCATTGATCCAGAAATCCTGAACTGTTTTCCCTTCGGTTTTCTTGAGAAGAACTGTTTCTTGCCAGTGCGCGGGGAAAATGGTGGCGTGGTGATTGTGGCTGCGGATGCGCTTCGGGTGGACCTGGGAGAAATTCAGCGCAGACTAAAAGTGCCCCTCAGCTTGAAAACTGCGCCAGCTGAGGTGATTTTAGAGGCAATTCACAAACACTATTATCATCCCACTTCTTCTAAGAAAATTATTGATGACCTTGGAGATAGAGAGATGGAGGGCCTTCAAGAAGAAATCAATGGGGAAACCGGTGACCTGCTTGACTTGGCTAACAAGGCTCCAGTCATTCGTCTGGTCAATCAAATTCTCTATCGGGCAACCACCATGAGAGCCACCGATGTTCATGTTCAGAGTACCGAAACTTCATTGAGGGTTCGTTACCGGATTGACGGGATGCTTTACGATATGTTTATCTTACCCAAGAAGTACCAGGCAGCGGTGATCTCCCGGATTAAGATTATGTCTAATCTGGATATAGCGGAAAAACGCATTCCTCAGGATGGTCGGACGACTTTTAAGGCTGACAGCCAACAGATTGATGTCCGCGTCTCCATTATTCCTACCTTTTACGGCGAGTCAGCTGTTTTAAGGCTTCTGAACAAGTCTGCGTTTCTTTTTGACCTGGAAAGACTGGGGTTAGAAGGAGATACCTATGAGATTTTCAAACGGTTGATTCACTACGACCATGGTATTATTCTTCTTACTGGGCCAACAGGCAGCGGAAAAACGACGACTCTTTATGCCGCTCTGGCGAGAATTAATAAACCAGATATTCACATCGTTACTCTGGAGGACCCAGTAGAGTATAACCTGGAAGGTATTAACCAGATCAACGTCAATCCAAGGGCTGGTTTGAGTTTTGCTACCGGTCTTCGTTCAATTTTGCGTCATGACCCTGATATTATTATGGTAGGGGAAATTAGAGACCAGGAAACTGCGGAGATGGCTATTCAGGCATCACTGACCGGTCATCTAGTTTTTAGCACGTTGCACACCAATGATGCTCCTAGTGCCATCACGAGGTTGCTGGACATGGGTATAGAACCCTACCTCATTGCTTCTTCCCTGATTGGCGTGATGGCTCAGAGGTTGGTCCGACTGAATTGCCCTGAATGTTCAGAGTCAGTAACCTGGGAAGGGTCTTTATTGAAAGAGATTGGGCTTTCGGAATTAGAGATGAATGGGGCGAATTTGCGTCAGGGGAAAGGCTGCCCCAGGTGTTTACAAACTGGCTACTATTCGCGCACGGGAATTTTTGAACTTCTTTTTGTTGATGAGAAAATCCGCCGGTTGATCACCGAGCGGGTTTCAGCGGGGGGGATAAAAAAAGCGGCTCTGGAAGCAGGCATGAGAACCCTAAGGATGGATGGAGCCGCCAAGGTTTTGCAAGGGCTAACCACTATCAGCGAGGTTCTCAGGGTCACTCAGGATTCCTGATAATTACAAGCGGCTATGGCTCTCTTCAGTTATCTGGCACTGGATCGTTTTGGGCGGAGGGTCGGAGGCAAGATTGAGGCAGCTGACGGCCAGGAAGTTAGGCGGAAACTAAAAGAAAACGGGCTATACGCTCTTCAAGTGTCCACTGTCGCTAACCAGACTGGCTCATTTTGGGCAGTTAGGGTAAGCACTGATGAGTTGGTGGTGGCGATGAGAGAGCTGGCTACCCTGGTGAATTCAAAGATTCCTCTGGATGAATGTCTTAGCGGTTTGATTTCCCAGATGAGACCCGGAAAATTACAGGAGGTCTTCAGCGATATCCAGCGTCGTATCAGGGAGGGAAGTAGCTTCTCGCTGGCGCTGAAGGAACACCCGAAATTTTTCTCTGAGATGATTGTTTCTATGGCTAAGGCTGGTGAAGAAAGCGGCACGTTAGATTTAATTCTCCAGCGGGTGGCAGACTTTCTGGAGCAAAGGATTTCCTTCCGAAATCGGATCATTGGCATTCTTACTTATCCGGCTTTAATGGCAGTGGTGGCTATGCTGGTGTTGTTTTTCATCCTGACCTTTGTGGCCCCTACCTTGACCCGAATTTTCCAGGAAATTTCTTTATCTCTC
>JAMWDF010000016.1 GCA_023818865.1 Candidatus Omnitrophota bacterium | reverse complement strand
GTACTACGGGAACCTCCTTGGCGAAACGTTGCATGGCGAGAATTTCTTCAGGCCCCGTCACACGCTCTACCTGCGGCACATGGACGCCGGTGGTGTGATACAGAATCTCGCGTTCCTCATCCTCCGTAGGATATTCCTGTTCGATCATCATTAGGAACCGGTCCACCTGGGCCTCGCCCAAATGGAAGACGCCTTCGGTATCGAGGGAGTTTTGAGTCGCAATGATGATAAACGGTTTGGGCAGAAAGTAAGTTTGTCCACCTACCGTGATTTGACGTTCCTGCATGACCTCGAGAAGCGCGGCTTGGGTTCGGGCAGGACTACGGTTTATCTCGTCAGCCAGAACCAGATTGGCAAAGATGGGACCAGGAACAAACTTAAAACTTCTTTCCAGAGAGACAGCATCCTGTTGAATGACCTCAGTTCCAGTAATATCTGAAGGCATCAGGTCTGGGGTGAACTGAATTCTCTTAAAGGTAAGGTCCAAGGCTTTTGCCAGGGTGCGTACCATCAATGTCTTGGCCAGTCCAGGCACACCCACCAGAAGACAGTGGCCTGCGGAAAAAAGTCCGAGGAGTAGCTGGTCAATTATGTTCTCTTGACCGACCACTACCCGGTGGATTTCCTGAAGAATTTTCTCCCTAGATTCCTGGAGTTCATCAAGCAGTTTTAGATCAGTCATAAAATACTCCCCTCAGTGATTCATCAGATAGGTAAGCAGGTTTATCCCGAGTTCCCTAGCCTGGCTGGGCACCAAAGTAGGAGTGAAAGGACGGGCAATCCCTTCCCAGCCACCGCCCAGCCCAGATGGAGAAAAAACAATGGCTGGCCACCCAGACAGAAAATAGGCTTCCAGCGGTGGTTTTTCCACTGGCTCCTGGTAAAGAAAGCGGTCTATTTTTATCGGAAACTTATAGACAGAACTATCGGCTGTCCAAGTCACTTTTTTCCCCTGAGGTAATATCTCTTTCACCAGAGAAGTAAAAGCGTCAGTAAATTCCTGACTGCCACAGCAACTATCAGCCAAAAGGGTTCCACCTTGATGGAGAAAATTCTTCAATTTTTTCACTTCTTCAGGAGTGAATCGCGGATTGAAATGGCCAGTCAGATAAAGCAACGGGATGTCTTTTAAATTGTCTTTCTTGAGGTCCACCGTGATTTTTTCCAGATAAACAGAAGCCCCGGTCTGCTCCCCTAATTGACGGAGAATTTTTCCCAGAGAAGAGGGATGGGGGTCCCAATCCCCTGAATGGATGACCTGACCGAGGTATATCTTGCCACTCTTCTTGTTGACTGGTTCGGCATACAAAGGCATCTGACCAAAGAATTTCCCGGATTCAATCCAAGCCAACGAATAAACCAGCATATTCATCCCGATATTGATCGCCTCACTGGGGATATATCTGGTGCCGAAGGGGTGAGTATGCATTGCCCAGCCACAACCCAAATCCCAGGGAGAAATAATTACCGCGGCCCGACAGCCAAGGTTAAGTATTCTTAGATTGAGTACTTCGTCACTTTCTTTTCCTTCAGCCATAATTTTCACCCGGTCAAGGGTATGAAAGCAGGTTTTCAACGGATGGTTAACATAAAGCGGATAAAGGTTTCTCTCTGGAAATAACCTGGTTAGCCAACGAACCGTAGCTTCAGTAAAAGCCGGGCTACCGGAAGAGGCGTTTGCCCAGATAAACCCACCTTGTTCTAAGTAGCCTCTCAACCGAGGCAAAATCTTTTCGTCTGGACTATAGGCTTCCATGGCCGTAATGTAGAGAATGGGTATTTCTTCTGGATCAAAGGAGAAAGAATTAAGATTGACTCGGGTGGCGCGATAAGCGAAGGATAACTGGCTGGAAGCTACCTTCAGCAAATTATCCACATCGTTTTCCGCCCGGGTCCAGGATTCGTCAGAACCGCATATTACCTTACCCACCAGGATCGGTGGAGATGGTGGATTCTTTTTTTCCGAACGCCGCAAAGGAGTAGCCGGCAGAGGCAGTGGTGGAAAGGCTTCTCCGGCTTTTCGCCTCTGGGGTGACTGGGTAGGGGGAGCCTGCCCGCATTCCCAGCCAGAAAGAAGAGAACCAAAGGCAAGCATCACTGATAGACCTAAGATGGTTACTCGCCGCATAAACCACCTCCTATAATATAAGACGCAGTGCCTTTTCAGCAGTTTAACATTAACTGGCAGCAGGGTAAAAACTTTTTACCCTGGCTTTTCTCTCCTTAAAAGGCGCACCGAGCTGGCTAAAAACTGAAGGTTTTCTGACGGACTATCTAGAGGCACAGCACACTCCGGACCGATGATATCAATCCCGGCAGCCAGTTTCTCCTTAACATCATCCCAGATTTTTTCCGGAGAACCTTTTCGGATTACGTTGAGGTTGCTTGTGCCTCCCATTAGGGCTAATTTTTCTCCAGCCAATCTTCTGGCTTGATCTGCTGGGACAGCCGAATCAAAATGAAAACAGGCAATTTTTGTCTGACTGATCGCGGGAATCCTGTCGGCTGTATCTCCACAGATGTGAAGAATCAAAGGACAGGAAAGTTTCTCCTGAAATTCCTGGTGGACCGGCTGAAGGAATTCTTGATAGGCATGAGGGCAGCAAAGATCTTTAGTAGCGTGATCAGCCAAACAGAGAGCGTCAGCACCAGCTTCAATCTGCGCCTGAGCAAACCTGATAGTTACCAGTTTAAGCCGGTTAATCGCCTGGTGGACAGCCGCTGGATTCAGCAACGTAGCGATTAAGAATTCCTGAACGCCGAAGATATGGTAACCCAAAGTCCAGGGACCAAAAACCTTTCCGACAATAGCGACCTGGTTTCCATAACGTTTCCGGAGCAAATTTAATGCTTTTAAGGGAATCTGGCACTCTGGTTGCTGGAGGAAATCTTCCCGAACTTTGATGTCATCCTCAATATTGGCTATTTTCCCCCGGCAACTAGGCATAGAGTAACGGTCACCCCAGTCAACCTGGCACCCCAGAGCTGCGGATTCATGACAAACGGAAAAAAGCGGCATGATATTATCAAAACCAAGCTTTTCATGGCCTAAAGCAGCCAGTTCAGCCATCAATTCAGGGCTCAGGTGAGCCTCCGGGAAAAAAATACGGGACTTTTCCATCAGGTCAGTGGTAACTACAGAGGTGGCGCTACCAGTAGCCGGCCTGGGTGTTTTTCCGCGGTGCAGCGCAGTCATAAAAATTTGTTTGGGAGTCACTCTCTTAATTTTACTTCCAGGTAGAATTTTAGCCAAAGGCGTGGTAAAATTTTCCAGTGAAAATCTTCTATTCTGACGAATTCCTAAAGTACCGCGAGGCAGGCCATCCAGAGGCACCAGAGAGGCTAAGAGCGGTGGTAGAATATTTGAAGAGAAAAGGGATTGGCCAGTTTGAAGAACCAGAAAGTTGCGCCGAAGACCTTATTCTCCTGGGCCACTCGCCGGATTTAATCGCTATGGTAAAATCTGAACAGTTTTTTGACCCAGACACACCTTGTCTGCCCAATATCTACCACTTCGCTGCGTTAGCCTGCGGAGCTGGCGTCCAGGCAATGGAAGCTGCCTTGGCTGACGGAGTGTCTTTTTCATTAGCTAGACCACCAGGGCATCACGCCGGACGGAAAACTCTTGGAGGCTTCTGCTACCTGAATAATATGGCTGTGGCTGCCCTTCAGGCTCGTCAGCTCGGAAAAAAGGTAGCTGTTCTGGACCTTGATGGTCACCATGGCAACGGAACTGAAGAGATACTGAGAGGCAAAGAGGGATTAATCTACCTCTCCTTGCATCAGGTGCCAGCCTATCCGGGTACTGGTCTTTACTCCTTTGAAAACTGTTATAATTTCCCGCTGCCCCCAGGAACAACTGGGGACAAGTACCTGACCGCTTTGAAGAAAGCCCTGGAGGTGATAGATAAATTTTCTCCGGAAATTATCGGCGTTTCCCTAGGCCTGGATACTCATGAACAGGACCCCCTTTTAGCCCTGTGTCTGAAAGACCCTGATTACAAGAAAATTGGACTCAACCTGGCCCAGTTGAATAAACCAGTTTTTGTGATTTTTGAAGGTGGTTACCACCCGCAAACAATCGGCCATGCCTTTTATTGTTTCTGGAAAGGACTGACTGAAAAGAAGGTAGAAAAGCATGATTGAGCAAAGATTGGGGAATAGATTGGAAAGAGCTCTAACACTTAGGAAAACTATCCTTCTTGATGGAGCCACCGGCACCTATCTGGCCAGATTAGGTTTTCAGGGAATGACTCCGGAACTGGCTTGCCTTTCCCATCCGGAGCTAGTGGAAAAGGTTTACCAGGACTATGCTACCGCTGGAGCCTGGGTAATTCTGACCAATACTTTTGGTGCCAACGCCTTCCGGTTAACTAAGAAGGGACTGGCTGACCAACTGGAAAAAATTAATACTATCGCCAGTCAACTGGCCAACCAGGTGAAACAAAGATATAACCATCTTCTGATCGCTGGGGATATCGGACCAACTGGCGAACTGATTGAGCCCTTGGGCAGTTTGAAAGCAGACCAAGCCAGGAAGTGCTTCCGCCAGCAAGCAGAGATTCTGGCCAAATGCGGGGTGGATTTCCTTCTTCTGGAAACTTTCTCTGACTTGAATGAAGCGGTTTTAGCTTGGGAGGCAATCAGAGACATCTCTTCCCGGGCCGTGGTTGTTTCTTTTTCTCTTAGCCAGGGCAGAGACTACCGAACGATGATGGGGCAGTCTCTTTCGGAAATCATCTCCTGGGCAGAGAAGGCGGAACTGCCAGCCCTGGGATTTAACTGTGGGCTGGGTTCTTCTCAGATGTCAGAATTAGC
Source organism: Candidatus Omnitrophota bacterium (assembly GCA_023818865.1). Taxonomy (GTDB): domain Bacteria; phylum Ratteibacteria; class UBA8468; order B48-G9; family DSTR01; genus JAMWDF01. The sequence continues at coordinate 17,756 of JAMWDF010000016.1, read as the reverse complement.
CAGCCAGGTAAAAAAAATGACCAAGATACCTCTCTGGTTTAAACCAAATGCCGGGCTACCTGTTCTAAAGGAAGGGAAAACAGTTTATCCGGAAACACCTGAAGAGTTTGCTGCAAACTGCCAGAGAATAGTCACCTCTGGCGCTTCTTTCATCGGCGGCTGCTGCGGTACCGGGCCAGAACATATCGCTGCCTTAGCGCATCTTCTTGCCTGAAAAGCGAATGGCCGGTTTTACTTCATGTAAGCTTTAGCCACTTTTTCAAAAGCTGCCACATAAAGTTCCATGTGCTTCTGCTCATACACCGGATGGCAGAAGAAGTTCATCGTCCTGGCTTCCAGCCACTGGGCTTTCCGGCAGTTAAACTTTGTGTAATCTATAAAGCGAGCATTAGGGTCATTGAAAGGGTATCTTAATCGGCCGAATCCGTTTCTTTCTACATAGGCTTTCTCTTTATACATCTCCGGCCACTGAACTCCGTAAACTGGCACTCCTTCCGCTTCCAACGCTTGAACAAATCTTTTCACCGGCACTTTCAGCTTTTCCGCATCCAAAACAAAAGGAGCCCACCAGTAAGCATTTTCCCGCTCTGGAGTGTCCAACGGAGGATAGAGAACTAGTGGATGGTTCTTCAGGGCCTCTTTGAGAAATCTTCCGTTGCGGCGGCGATTAGGTAAATTCCAGGTATCAAATCTTTCCAGCTCGCAAAGACCGATTAGAGACTGCATCTCAGTCATCCGGTAATTGAAACCCACCCGGTTATGAATGTAGGTCAGCTTGGCTTCTAATTCCAAAAGACGGAGCCTCTCTTTCACATCATATCCATGGTCCCGGAAAGATTTACATTCCCAGTGGAGCGCTTCGTCATCCGTAATAACAGCGCCACCTTCCCCACCGGTAGTGAAGTGCTTACTCTGGCAAAAACTGAAACAGCCAACATCACCAATAGTTCCAGCCTTTTTCCCCTTGTAAACCCCTCCAAAACACTGAGCGCAATCTTCAATCACGTAAAGGTTATGCTTTCTGGCCAGTGCCAGAATCGGGTCCATATCCGCAACCACCCCGTAAAGATGAACTACCAGGATGGCTTTAGTCCGGTCGTTAATCTTGTCTTCAATATCTCTTGGGTCCAGGGTATGAGATTCATCTACATCAGCAAAAACTGGTAAGGCACCAGCTTGAAGGATACAGAAAGAGGAAGCAATGAAAGAATAAGAAGGACAAATTACTTCATCTCCCGGACCTATACCCAAAGCCGCGACTGCTGTGTGTAAGGCACTGGTACCGTTGGTCGTGGTGATAGCATAACGAACACCATTCCATTTCGCCCAAGCCTCTTCAAATTTCACTCCGATTTCCCCGGTCCAGTAATTAACCTTGCCTGTCTTCAGCGGTTCAGCCACACTGGTAATCGTCTTCTCAGAAAAAGAAGGCCACATCGGAAACTTTTCGGTGCAGACCGGCTTTCCGCCATCAATAGCTAACTGGGCCATTTTCCCCTCCTGGTTGTTCAATTACAGACTTTTCAATCATTCATTCCGATTGTATCATAGGTTAGAACTGCTGGAAAATACTACAGTGGGACTTTAAGATGAGAAAGATGAGCAGTGGGATTGTCTGGTTATTGGTGGGGCTGAATCTCAAAGCAGTCGCTTTCGGCCAGCAATCTGGTTGGTTGGAAGGATGGACCTACCGTCGGTCGCTTAAGGTCATCCAAGAAAAAGATGATTTCCCTGTCCCGCCAGTGGCTGTGTTGAAATTCCGGGCAGCGGCAGAGGATGACGGCCGAGACATCAGAATTGTCAGCCCAGATGGCCAGGAAGTTTCCAGATGGGTAGTTTCTGTTAAATCGGGAAATGCCTACCAGGTCGCCTTTTCACCTCAGGCGGAAAACTATTTCCTTTACTACGGCAATCCTTCAGCCAAGGAGCCAGAAAGTCCCTTTCAGCCCCAGCGAGGACTGATTCTGGAAGTCTATCCGAGAGCCCAAGGTGCCACTGATCGGTGGGAACAAGCCAGCCAGCTAGTGGAAAAAAGCCGCCAGATAAAACTTCTCGCCAGGTCCTTCCATAACAAAATCTGGGATGGAAGTAACCCTTTGGGACCGGAAAAGGATGTTCTCAGGGTTTATACAGGTTATTTCTATTGCCGGCAGCCGCAAACTCTCCTCCTGGCTACCAGCTCAGCTGGCCCTTCATTTATCACAGTTGACCAGCAGCTTATTGCGGCCTGGCCAGGTTGGCATAGAGCCGTCCCGTTTGTCCGACCAGAACAATCAGGGGCCGTTGAATTAAAGCCTGGGCTGCATCAATTGAAGTATTACCACTTTGGTCAGCCAGGCTACGAAATGGCCGTGGCTGCTATTGCCGAGGGACAAGGGAAAAATTTTCGGGTAATTCCGGAAAAGTTTTTCCTCCCAGTAAGCCGGGTAGAAGTTGGCCCAGTGGAAAAAAGAGAGAAGCCAATAGCCGCTGACTTTTCCTGGGAGAATACCCATTACCTTTATCGGGAACAATGGGAATTAATTACTTACCGATTTGAAGATACTTCTACCTACAAAACGAAGATTGTCAGCTGGGAATGGGATTTTGGAGATGGTCAGAGAGGCCAGGGCGAAACAGTTTACCATACCTATCTTACTTCTGGTTTTTTTACGATTACCCTGGAAGTAAAAGATCTCACCGGGAAAACTGATCTGGTAAGAATGAAGGTGAAAGTAGAGCCTGATGCTGCCAAAACCAGCCTGCCGGCTAGGCCTCCAGAGGAATATCTTCAGGAATTCAGTTCTTACGATTTGTCCAGATTTTCCGTGGAGAATCTGAGTCGCCTGGCTGGTATTCTCACTAGCTACGAGGCCACCGCGTCAGCCCTGAAGGTTTATCAGGAAATGTTACGCCGCAAACTCAGTCAAGAGCAGAAACATCAAACTTCTCTGGTGGCTGCCCGGTTAGCCTGGACCAGAAAAGAATATGAGACAGCAGAGAATATTTACCGGGAGATGTTAAAAGAACAATGGCAACCAGCGGTAGCTCTGGAATTAGCCAATGTTCTGCTTCTTAAGAAAGATTTGGCGCTGGCAGCGGAGCAATACCAGAAAATTCTCAGTTTATCCGATAAGATTCCGCCGAGTTTGAGACGGAAAGCAGAGATTGGACTGGCTGATATCCTTAGAGAAAAAGGAGATTTCTCGGTAGCTAAGAAAGAATACGAACGACTTACCCAGACTAATCTTTTTGATTCCAAGAATGGTTTCCACGCCAGAAATGTCCTTGAGGCTCTCAGAAACAAGGATGCCGGTACAGCTCTGAAAAGACTGCAGCTGTGGGCTGAAGAATTACCCTTAGTCAAATTCCGAGGCCATTGGTCAGTTCTTTTTGGCCGGGCCTGCCTGCTCAAGAAAGATTATGAGAACGCCTGGCATGAACTGGATTTATTTATCCGCAGTTGCCAGGAGAAAGACAACCCTTACCTGGTATGGGCTCTTGCTTTAGCCGGAGAATCCCTTGAAGGTCTCGGTCAAAACAGTCTCGCTCAGGAGTACTACCAGCGAATCACTAAGAACTACCCAACCCACCCTCTGGCAGCTACCGCTTCGGAAAGATTGAAGTCCAGTCAATAAAAGACAAAACGAATTTCTAATTTCCTTCAAGTTTCTATAAAATTCTTATAGCTTCGTTTCAATCCATTATTATCGGACTTGTTATAGAGCAAAATCGTATGTAATTTATCAAAAAATTCATATACAGAAAGATAAAGGTCATTTAGCGATATTTTTTAGCAAAAAGAGCTGGTACTTGACAAAAAAATATGATACTGTAAAATATTGCAAAATGGAGGGCCTATGGCCAGAAGAAAAAAGAGAAAAAAAAGGGAGCTAATTTTCCTGGTCGGACTGGCAGCGTTGAGTTTTTTCCTCTGGAAATACTTCGGCAGTCAGAAGATGGTAGCCGCTGGGGGAAACAGCCTGTATACAGTTATTGGCCACGTAGCAGTTACCCACAGTAGCGACAGTGCTCTGGCTGGTAACCACTTGTTAGAAAACCTGGTTACTTTTCTAAATCCAGGAGACGAATTTCGTATCCTGGAAGTAACTGGTTCTGCAGTCCGGGTACTAATTACTCGCCACAATAATTTCCCCACTGAACTTGTTGGTTGGATACCCGCTGATTTTTTAAAAAAATTCGTCCAGGTGAAAAAAGAAAATCAGAACAAACTCTAACCGGGAAAGAATGGAAACTAAAGAAACCAAACCTATACTTTCTGTAAAGGAACTTGCCAGATACCTGAAGGTTTCTCCCTACTCCATTTACAAACTAGCCAGAGAAGGAAAAATTCCTGGTTTTAAGGTAGGTAATAAACTTCGTTTTGATCTGGAGGCAGTGTTAGAAGCCTTAAAAAAATTGGGTTTGTAAATGTAGGTTTTTCTTATCCCTCTTATACCGGATTTCCCTGGAGAGAAAACTTTCACCACAGCCTTTTCTTCTGCCAGCTGGCTGCCTGACGAACAATTTGGTCAGCTTGTTCTGGCGTATCAGCACTTACCAAAAAATTGAGCCCTTCCGGTCCAAGATACTCCACCAGCCTCTCTGCCTGACGAGCAGTAACACCCATAAGAAGAAGGGACTTACCTGCCTGGCGAACCCGGCGATAAAGTGGCCACCATTTTTCTTCTCCGACCCCTGGCTGTCCGGCTCCAGGAGTCCATTGGACAGCCTGAAGGGAGCGAAGAGAAAGTAAAAATTTTTCATGCTGGAGAGCACCCGGTCCATCCCAGTGGTAAACCGTGTGGTCCAAAGCCTGACATTGCTGGTCCAGGTAGGGCAGGACAAATTCCTCAAACATCCTCGGGGAAATCATCGCGCTAAAGTCGCACTGAAGTTTGGCAATCCGGCCGTATCCATAGACAGAGAAGTGAGAAAAACAGGAACCGCCCTGCTGGTCCTTGATAATTTCATAGATTCGGCGGTGACAATCCAGATAAATAGGTAAGATGGTTGTCTGAAATTGGTGAATTTTTTCTGGATAATCTATCAAGCCATGGAGAAGCTGTTCTGTCCCAAAAAGGGAAGCCAAGGTATCTAGGTTCTCTATCAGGTCAGGATAAGCCACCAGGTAGCGACCCTGGGAATGTTTCACCGCGGCAGTACACAAACTGATAGTTGCCTGCCAGTACTTGTTTTGTTCATCAAAGACTGGTAAACTGGCCGTGGCGATATTCTGATAGCAAGGATGGTACCAGACGGTGTTAGGCTTGAATTCTGGCCTGGCACCTAAAAAAAGCGAGAAGGTACCTGGCCCGAGCGAAGTGTTAAGGTAAGGGAAAGCATCTCCAGCATAGTAAAAAGTTTCCAGAGACTTCTCCATCTCAGCCAGCCGATGTCCCGGGTCAAGCCACAACTTTTCTCCTTCAGTCTCTTCTCCAACCAGTTTATCAGCTGATGCCTTTTTCTTTGGGGCAAACACTTGAATTAAAACCCGGTCAACCACTTCTCCCTGCCACCAGGCTTGGTGGCGCAGCTTTGACTTTTCCCAGCCTTGAACCCAAGTCAGCACCTTATCTCCCTGTTAGCCTTCAACCAGCAAAATCCTAAACCAATCAACCACAGGATAAATTCCGATAAGACTTAGCCACCAGCCAGTCCAGGAATCCTTATTCTTCCAAGCTACCCGTATAATTCCACCTCAAAGTCTCATTTAAAATTCTCGTCTGCTTCATCTTCAAACCTTAAGCGTCTCGGTAGTTCGGTATTCTACCATAAAGCATTTTTTCCCCAAAAAGTCCAGTATAGGAAATAAATACTACCTGATTCCCATAGGAGAGAAGCAGAAGTCGCTCTTTCAACAAAATTTAGGTTCAATCTTTGTCTTACCTCACCCTTTCAACCTATAATAGAGAGACCAAGAGATGGGGATACTCTTAGTTGGAATCCTGGCGATTAACGCGTGGTTTCTTGCCAAGCCGAGAGAAAAAGAGGAAAATCTGGCTGGAATTCTTCTTTCCTTTTCCATTTTTTTTTACACGCAAATCATTGGATTTTTACTTGTTCTGGGGCTAATTGGCCAGCTCGGCTTACCTAACTTAACGCTCCTGGCTGGGTTTCTATCCGTTTATCTTATAGGTCAAGAAAGAAGACACACATTCTGTTATCCAGCTTCACAAACCTGCATCCGGCTTAACTTTTCTCCATTGGTTCTTTTCTTTCTTGCCTTAGTCCTTTCCGCCTATTTTGTTCTTCTCCAATCTCAGGCGCCCTACCCTGGACTGCCAACAGACGCCTTACTCTATCATCTGCCTTTCGCTGCCCGGTGGTATCAAACTGGCAAGGTTGCTCCAGTACCTTTAGTCTTCTCGGATATCGCTATGAGTTATTATCCCATAAATGGAGACCTGATTTTTCTTTTCCACTTTCTGTTGTTTGGAAATGACTTTCTGATTCGTTTTCAGCAATTGCCTTTTGGCCTGATGGCTGGTCTGTCTTTGTTTCTTCTTTTCCGAAAGTCAGGAATTTCTCCGGAAAAAAGTCTGACTGGTGCCTGTCTTTTGCTGCTTTTTCGTCCTTTTGTCAGGCAGGCAATCATTACCTTTGTGGACTTGATGCTGGTTGGGTTTTTCTTGAGTGCCTGTTACTACTTCAGCCAACCGGGGAGAAAAAATCTTCTCCTTGGCTGTCTTTCCGCCGGGTTGATGTTAGGAACGAAAAATACCGGAGGTCTCCTTTTAATCCCCTTGGCATTTCTGGTGTATCGGCGCGGGTCCCCAAAAAATCAGCCTTTCAGTTTTTCTCTGCTGGTCACTGGGGCTTTCCTCTTCTTATTTCTTGGTGGCTATAAGTATCTCCATAACCTTTTTCTTACCGGCAACCCTTTCTATCCCGCCGCTATTTCTTTGGGACCAGTAAGGCTACCTGGTTTCTACCAGTTTACTCCCATACCTCTTTCAGAAAAGATAAAAACAGCTTTGGCGATATTCAAAAAGCCCTTGCCATCTGTTGATGCCAGCCGGTCCACTTCCCTACTGCTCTTTCTTTTCTGGCTGGCAGGAATTATCTCCTGGAAAAAAAATTCTGGTAAATTCTTCCTTGCTACTCCGATTTTGATTCTGATTCTTTATGTTTCCTTCATTCCGCCAAACTATTTTCAGCTTCGGCATCTTCTCTCTGTTTATCCCTTCTTACTGATGGGTGCTATTTTTTTCCTTGAATCTGTGTCAGAAAAATTTTCCTCCGACTGCCAGATGAAGAATCTGCTTTGGGCTGGTTTGGGGGTCTTCTTTATGGCTGACAGCGTAGCTTTCTATCCACCGTTGGTGCGCACCATGTTCAGCGTCTCTCTTGGATTATTCTTGGTGTTTCTGACAATTAACAAACTTAAATCCATTTGGCTCAGGCTGGTTATTTTGATAGCGATGGCTACTACCCTTTTGGTATCAGTGATAATCTGGTGGCCAGCAGCCACTTTAGCTTACAAGGATAACCGGGGGAAAATTCTCTACCGAGCGTATGGCCAGCAGGCTGAACTCTGGTTTTTCCTAGACCAACTTAGTGGAAACAGAAAAAAAGTGATAGCTTATGTAGGTGATTTTCTTATCTATCCTTTCAGTGGCTACAGTCTCGGGAACCAGGTGTATCACCAACCAGTAAACTCCCTGGAAGAAAGATTGGTGCATACCTATCATCCAGAGCCGATTTCATTCCCAGCAGATATAGACACCCTGGCTTCTCCTTTCCGGCAGAACCCAGAGATAGGTATCTGGCTGGCCGGGTTAAAAAAGCATAAGGCAGATTTTGTGGTAGTGCGTTTCCGGCCTGGCAGAAAAGCAATTGAGGAGTACTGGATGGAAAATCACCCATTCTTTAAATTGATTTTTGCCAATGACTGGGGAAAGGTTTACCAGGTCAGTTACCAAAAGGATTGATGGAAAACAAAAAGCCTTAGCCGGTTATCTTGTCTTCCAAGTCCATCCCGTATACCCGGCGATAGCCCTCGTGAGTGGAATCAAAAGAAATTTTCCTATAATCATTGCTCCACCGTGGATGAAGATCGCACCGGATCTCGCCTTTGGCTAATGGTAACGAATAATATCTACCCAGAACAGTTGTCTTTTCCTGTCTGGTGTCAAAAATATTCAGTTCCCGGTATCCGTTGATTGGATAGGTGTCGTTGAGAATCAAGGTTTCTGCCTGGTTATAACTGCAGTGCCCATCCGTCTTCTGGAGTCTTTCACTCACCAGGCGGTAATGTCGGGTCTTGTCCTCCACGACCCAGAAAGCCTGTTTTCCCTCTAGAGAAGCGTAAACTAGGATTTCCCTAGCGTTCTTCCAGCAAAAATGGGAGATGTAATAGGTATCCAGAAGGTCGCAAAGTTCCGTTCCATCGGGATTCACAGTGAAAAGTCTGGTAAAACCGACTGAACTTGCCACCGGTGATGCCTTCCATCGGCATAAGAAAATCAACCGCTGGCCATCTGGAGCAAATAAAGTGTGGTTAAACCGACCAACCATATTCCTTATGTTCTCTTCCAGCCGATACTCCAGCATCTTAGCCAGCGGAACAATCAGTTCATCCTTCCCTGTTTCAATGTCTATCATCCATAGGCCATCATCTTCAGGCCAGGGATGCTCCCATACTGGATCAGGAATCCCTTCATAGCCATAGCCAGGGCGCCAGACAGCCAACCGAGAAAAATTCAGACTGGCGGCTTTTCTCCCGTCAAGACTGACCGCGCTCACCGGTCGGGGTAAGATTTTTTCCTTCCCAGTAGGAAAGTCTTTCACCCTGGCAATGAATTTTCCTTTTTCCCGGTCGTTGTAAAGAATCCTTCTTCCAGGCAACCACTGAAGCATTGCCCCTTGTTGGAAATTCCAGGCAAAACTCTTACCCACCACCTCTATTTTCCCTGAATTCAGTTCTAAAACACAGATTTCTGCCCGGTCATCTGCCGTCGGCGGTCTATCCTGGAACTCTACCCGATGAAAAAGGAAATACTGGCCTCGTTCATCCCAGGGACACTTGTCATAATAACCAAAGAAGCATAACTGGCTGGCCGGAGTTAGAGGGTAACACTCTGACATAGTTATTCTCCCGTAAAATTAAACCGGTGATTCACCGCATCAGAACCGAAGGTAGCCAGGTGGCTAATTGCGGAAAAATAAAAACCAGCACCGCACCAGCAATCAAGCTAACCAAAAAAGGCAAAACCCCGCGATAAATATTGCTGAAAGATTCCCGGGTGATATTTCTGACCACAAAGACATTAATCGCCACTGGTGGGATGACTACACCAATCATTACGGTAATCCCGATAATAATGCCAAACCAGATAGGGTCAAAACCTAACTGTTTCACCGCCGGATAAAAGATTGGGGTAGCCAGAACCATAAAAGCCAGATCATCTACAAAGGAACCACCCAGAAGATAAATCAAGCTGACCAGTATCATAACAGCATAACGGGGCAAAGGCAAAGAAACGACCCACTCAGCAGCCAGCATGGGGATCTTAGTCACAGTGAGAAAATGACCGAGAATGGTTGAGCCAGCAATAAGCATCAAGACCATGCCAGCTGTCCGCAATGACTCAGCCATAGATTTGAGATACCCCTTAAAATCAATCTGCCGGCGGACCACTGCCAGAAGCAAAACAGCCACGGTACCTACACTACCAGCTTCTGTCGGCGTGAAAAAACCTTTCATCATCCCGCCGACAACCAGCAAGAAAATAACGCCCACAAAAAGGAATTCCGGCAGAGAAATCAGTCTTTGTTTCCAGGTTGACCGTTCCCCTTTAGGCCCAAGCGCCGGGTTTAACCTGCACCAACCAGCAATCACCAAAACGAAGAAGAAAGCTATGACTAACCCGGGAATTAGACCAGCCAAGAAAAGCTTGCCAATGGACTGTTCAGTGATCACTCCGAAAACAATTAGGGTGACACTGGGTGGCATAAGAATGCCCAGAGTACCTACTGTAGCTACCACGCCAGTGGACAGCTTCCGGTCATAACCATACCGGTCCATCTCCGGGACAGCCACGCTGGCAAAAGTGGCCGCGGTCGCCGGGGAGGAACCGCAGATGGCTTTGAAGGCAGTCGCGCCAGCCACCGTTGCCATCGCTAATCCCCCAGGGATATGCCCCAAAAACCGGTAAGCTGTGTGGTAAAGTCTCCTGGCAATCCCGGCATTATAGGCAATCTGTCCCATCAAAATAAAAAGGGGAATTACTGTGAAACCATAGGAGGAAAAGACATCAAAGAGGTCTCTAGCCAGTAAATCTAATCCAGCCGGGAAGGAACGTACCAGACTAAAGCCAATAAAACCGACCAAGGCCATGGCAAAACCAAGTTCTATCCCAGTGGGAAATAGAAAAAGCAAAATCACCAGCCCTATAATCCCAAGAGTTACACTACTCATACCCTCCCCTGAAAATTTTGACTAAGTCAGCCACGAAAATCAGACACACCAGCCAGCAGCTTAACCCCAAACCCCAAGCCACTGGGTAGAAAGGCAATTGCAGAGTAAGAGACACTTCTCCAAGCCTTTTCAGGTCACTACCGTAAGCCATCAACCGCCAGCCTGAGAGAAAAAAGATGGCCAGGCTGGCTAATCTTGTCAAGCAATTCACTACCTGGCGCACCCGTCGGTTTAATTTAGATAATAGAAAGTCAACATAGACATGACCTCGGCACCAGGAAGTATAGGGCAGGGAAAAACCAATCACTATCGCTCCAGCAAAACCAACCAGTTCATAGGTACCAACAATAGGCTGCTTGAAGCCCCGAAGGACAACATCCAGAACAGTCAGCCCCAACAAGAAGGTCAGGCTCACCCCGGCCAGCCAATTAAAACCCTGAGCCAGCCACCCAGTCACCTGGAGAAACTTTTTCAATCTTATCCCTAATTATTTCACTTTTTTCAGTTGCTCAAGACAAAATTTCAGAGCTTCTTCCCCTGGCAAGCCTTTTTCCTTCATGCTGGCTACATATTCGTCAAGAATGGACTTAACCGCTGCCTGCCATCGGCTATCTTCTTTCTCCGGAAGGATGTAAAATTTATTGCCTAAATTAGCGGCAAAAGCTCGCCCTGTTTTGTCAATCTCATCCCAGACTTGACCACTCTTATCAATCCACTCTTGGTTTACCTTTTCTATAATCTTCTGGATGTCATCTGGCAAGGAAGCCCATTTTTCTTTGTTCATTACCACAAAAAATCCAGTAGTGTAAGCCACCGCCCGGGAGATAGTGGTACTTTTCACTACTTCTCCCCATTTCCAACCCTCCAAGGCTTCCATCGGTGCCAGAGAACCATCTACTACTCCGCGGCTCAAGGCATCATAGGTTTCTCCCATCGCCATCGCCACTGGTACCCCACCCAGAGAGGTAACAATCTTTGCTGCCAGACCAGTACAACGGATCTTCAATCCTTTGATGTCTTCAAGGGTTTTCACTTCCTTCTTTGTGTGAAGTAAACCTGGTCCATGCGCATGAAAATACATCACCTTAACGGTGTTAAACTCTTCAGGCTTGAATTTCTTATAATAGGCATTGATTAACTGGGTAGCCTGCAATCCGCTCTTGTAGCCTAAGGGTAGGTCTATTACTTCGGTGAGCGGGAAACGACCTCGGGTGTAAGCCAGAACAGACATGCCGATGTCAGAAAGTCCTTTCTCTACGCCGTCATAACATTTGTTTGCCGGTGTGAGCGTTCCCCCAGGGAAAACCGTAATTTTCACGCGACCGCCAGTCCTTTTTTCAATCTCCTTTGCCCACTCAGTCGCCAAAACTGTCTGTTTATGGGTAGCTGGAAAAAAAATGGAATAGGAAAGTTCAAACGGCTTAACCTGAGCGAAACTTCTCTCTGCCTGGAAAAACAAGCCGGTTACAAAGACAGCTAAACACATTCCTGAGATTTTCGCTTTCATTCTCTCCCCCTATCCTGAGTTTACCGGTCATTCTTTTCCCCTTTTACCTCAGTTTTTCCGGTCACCCCCTGTAAATTCTTGTCGGCAGCGCGCCATTGCCTTTTAGAAAATAAAAAATTATTGCCTTGGGCCTTTAGCCCTAAACCTACATCTTCTTATTAATTTTATGCCTGGCGAAAAAAAAATCAAGAATCACCTGACATTCTTCCTGTTTGTCCCTGCTCTACTGGCTGATACCGATAACCATCGTACTTTGCCACCACATACTGGTTAAACCAGTCTCTCAGCTTTTCCTTGAGTTCCTTTTCTACCTGACTAAACCGGGAATCTCCAGAAAGGTTTTTTCGTTCATCAGGATCATCGGCCAAATGGTAGAGCTCAGGCGGACCCCAAGGATGCCGGTGGACATATTTCCACTCTTTTGTCCGAATCATTCTCACTGGTCCGTATTCGTCGTAAATGACCACTTCATCTCTCCCCTTTTCTTGTCTACCCAAAAGGAGCGAGCGGAAACTTTTTCCGGGGAGAGTTCGGTTCTTAGGCAGGGGCAGCCCGGCCCAATCCAGCAAAGTCGGGAAAAAATCATACGCAGAAACTAGTTCAGAAGAAAGATGTCTGGCTGGAATAGTTCCGGGCTGACTAAAAAGAGCTGGCACCCGGATGGAGTTTTCATACATATTCCAGGGAACAGTACCATTCCCTTTACCCCAGAAACCATGGTGACCGCAGGAAAATCCGTTGTCACTTAAAAAAGCCACCAGAGTAGTTTCTCTTAACCCAAGTTCTTGGAGAGCCTCAAGAATTCTACCTACTTCAATATCCATCGCTGTTACTGCGGCAAAGTATCCTTGAAGCATTTCCCTGTTTCCCAAACAAAGGTCAGTTAACTCAATAGCCCAGGGATGGCGCGGTTCTTGAGGACAACTCTTGAACTGACAGCGGTCATATAAATGAACAATCTCTTCTGGATGGCCGGTCCAGGGAGAATGAGGGGCAGTATAATGAACCCCAAGATAAAAAGGCACCTTCCGACAAGCATAACTCCTTAAGAATTTCAAGGCTTCATCAGTAATCAACTTAGTGACATAACCATTTTCCCCGACACACCGCCCTTCCCTCACCATTGGCGGTTGGTTATAATCTCCACCGCCTTTCTGGTGGACATACCAGTCAGTGAAACCATGTTGAGGAACCTGAGAATCGCCTAGGTGCCACTTGCCACTCAATCCACAAACATACCCGCTTCTGGCCAAAACATCAGTGAGGGCCACCTCGCCCTCAAGGTAACGAATGCTATCTGGGCCAACATTTCCCTGTTTAATCCAGTCGTGAATTCCGTGCTGGGAAGGCAGGCGGCCTGTAAGCAGGGTCGCCCGGCTAGGGGAACACACTGGTGTGGCGCAAAAAAAATTCTCAAGCCTCATTCCGGAAGCCGCCAGCCGGTCCAGGTTAGGTGTCTGGATTTCCGAATTGCCGTAACAACCAGCGGCCCATGGTCCCTGGTCATCAGTCAAAATCACCAGGAAGTTAGTAGCCATGCTCCCTACCCAGCGTCATAATCAGTCAAGACTCGGTACCAGATGTTTCGGTATCTCACTAAATCCCCGTGGTCCTGCAGCTTCAAGGGTCCAACCGAAGCATGGGGTGAATAAGGGAGTATTTGCCGATGAGTCGTCGGACCAAACAATTCCCGGTTGTGGTGAATAACAATTCCGTTCATCAAGACGGTGATCCTGGCCGGGGAAATAACCTTTTCTCCATCAAACCTAGGCGCAATCCAAATAATGTCATAAGTTTGCCACTCCCCCGGCTTCCGGCAGGCACTGACCAACGGAGGCCATTGACCATAAATAGCCCCTGTCCAGCCATCAGCGTAGGTCGGATTCTGATAGCAATCAAGCACCTGAATTTCATACCGACCCATCAGGAAAACACCGCTGTTGCCCCGTCCCTGGCTTTCTCCTTTGATGACTGTCGGCTCCATCCACTCAAGATGTAACTGGCAGTCACCAAACTCCTGCCGGGTATGAATGTCGCCGGCGCCTGGAACTACCTCCATATAACCATTTTCCACTTTCCATTTAGCCGGCTCATTATTATTGTCCAGCCAGTTTGACAGGTCTTTCCCATCAAAGAGGATAATGGCATCTGAAGGCGGGCATCCTGGTTTTTCCTGGGTACCAAAAGTCCCTGGAACGACCACCCGGGGATGCGGCCGAGCCTTGTCATGAACCCGATACTTATTACCTGGCAAAAAAGGTGTGTCCTGGTATCCAGGTTTTTCCTCTACCATTCCTTCCTCCTTTCTAAGGTTATTCTTCCGGGGATAGAAAACGCAAAGAGAGAATTGGACGACCGTATTTGTCTGGATCAGACTGGTCCTGGTATGTCCATTCAGTAAAGGGAGCCGTCAAATCTGGTAACGCTCCAAGAAGTTTATGACTAACATCTTGTCCTTCAGGCGGAATATCTGCCCGCACCAGGTCAAAAGAACGGTAACAGACTTCGCCCTTTGACTGAAATCGGTAAAACATCAGCCGAAGAGTAACTTCTTCACTCTCAAGCTCCGGGACGGTAATTTCCTGGGAAATTGTCTTTTCCGTCTCGCTGAACCGGTTAGCCAAACAAGATATGTCTTTAATCTCTGGCTCCTTTTTCCCTTTTCTCTGGCCGGTGAATCTGGCTAAAACCAAAGAATTGCCGCCTTCCTTTGCCCAGCCAGTCACAGTCAACAGATACTTAGCGCCAGGCCGAACTGGGATAGTCGGAGTTCCATAAATCATATATCCGCTCTTGAAAATCGCTGGCCCATCCGCGGTAGAAGGGAATACTCTTACTTTTTCCTCAAAAAGTGAAACCGGGAAAAGACGAGCTCTTGCTCCTGGACCAATCACCAGTTTCACTTCTGGGGTCAAGACTCCCTGATAAAGGACATTGCGGGTTCCCAGGATAAGTTGCGGGTTTGCAATTTCCTGAAACCCTTTTAGTTCCACCCTTGCTGCCACTTGCTGGTGACTGTAAAGAGGTTCCACCCATTTCTCTCCGGACCGTCGGAGAAGTCTGGTTTCAAAAGAAGGTAAAGTGCTCACCGGTTCATCGGCTAAAATTTCCTGACGCAGCCCCCCGGCGGCAGTCAAAATTACCTTGACCGGCGATTTAGCTGAGACTATTGGAGATTCCACTTCTGCCTGAACCCACCAATCAGCCAATTTGGCTCCTTGTCCCGGTATGTCACCCAAATTCAAAGTAGGTGAAGCGTTGTTGGTGACCGGAAGAGAAAAACCTCTGGGTAAGGAAAGAGTCACTTTCACTTGTTTTAAAACCGCTTCCTCGGCATTTCCCCCGTACCAAGAGGGTTCCCGAACATTGACAACCTGGACTTGGAAATGAGCAAACTGCCCTTTTTTCAAACCCTTCAGATTGTAAACAAGACCGAGTTGGGGCATCAGATTCCGGTTAACTATCTCCAGACCGATTTTGTGGACCCAGCCAAAATGCCGGATGTGGTCGGTTAGGGTCCAATATTTCTCTGCATCTTGATAATCCAGTGCATTCCAAGCTTTTTCTTTGCGACCATGGGTGCCGTAAAGAAAGGTTCCAACATTCCCTGGATGTTCCCAGCGGGCCAGGTTTACCATCTCGTCAAATCGGCACAATCTCATCCCTGGCGGCATAGAAATCTGGCTGAACATCAGACAGAGGTATTTTTTTACCATCGCCTGAGTCTGGTTTTCCCAGATTGCCTGGTTATTGGGATACCCGAATATTCCGTCGCAAACCCCTGGTTTGAGAATGTCGCTATAACGGATTGGCACCACCTGGAGAGACTTCCCCTGGGCGAAGGGTAGATCAAGATGGTCAAGGGTGTAGTAGCCAGTGGCTTGATAATAGAATACATATTTGCCGCCACTGGCTTCTTTTATCGTCTTGTTAATTTCGTTAATAACTTGGGTGTACTTCTTTCCCCACCAGAGCCGGTGCTTCTCACTGCTGCAGTCAACCGGTTCACCCAATTCTGCTTCAATTTCCTTCTTGAACCTCTGGATATCCCAGGGAAGCGGATCGCCTTTTTTCCAATTCCGGGAAAACCCGCCGCTGGTAAAGTGACCTGGTAGTTCTTCCAGAAAACAGCAGCCATAAACATTTTCTGGTCGGTTGATACCTTTACAAACTAATTCCACCTGCCGTCTGGCTTCAGCCAGAACTTTTTCCCGAACCCCTGGTTGGTAGAGATAATGAAAGAGAGTAGCCTGGTATCTGTTTTCTGGACAATCTCCCAGATTCCCTATGGGCCAGACCCGAATAAGGAGTTTGTGGTTAGGATTAATTCGGAGAATTTCATTAAGTTTGTCCACGGTCCGCTGGTCAGCCGGAATATTCCCAAAACAGACCATATGCCAGTCAAATCTGGCGGCATCCAAGCCATCACCGCCATACAAACCCCAGCCCAACTCCCAGTATCTTCTTTTCTCCGCCCCGGATAACCACACTGAAAAAACAACAAGCGTTAGCAAAGCAAAGGTAAATTTTCTCATCTTTCCCCCTTAGTGAACTTCACCCATTGGTTGGTCTCACCGGCCATAAAGCAGAATACCCGAAAAACCGACCATCGGTCAAAATTGTCTTCCCAGTAGGTTTATTTACCTGCTAGTTTTAGTTCTTAGGATTTTTTTCCTCACCTGGATTGACCACTTGACAAGGATAAATAAATGCGTTAATATAGGGCAAGAAAATGGATAAGTCTGTCAAAAAGGAGGAGACATGGAAAAGAGACGGGAGAAGAGAAGTGGATTTACGCTGATTGAGCTTCTGGTGGTTATTGCCATCATCGCGGTTTTGGCAGCTATGCTTCTGCCAGCCCTTTCTAAGGCCAGGGAAAAGGCAAGACAAACTACTTGCCTAAACAACTTGAAACAAATTGGTGTTGCTTTCTATATGTATGCCCAGGATTTCAACGAGTGGCTCCCCTGGAATGACACTTATGGCCCCAGCACGGGCTGGGCAGGCCCCTTAGCAGATAACAACATCTACATCAATATGGATGATTCTGACCCACTGCCTGGACGGAGTCATGTTTGTTACAGGAAGGTAACAGGCATCCTTTTCTGTCCTGCCACCCAAAATAAGGTTAACTGGACCGCTTATGCCCAGAATACTTACCGGGATTGGATCCATCTCTGGGGAAATGTGATGCGTTGGGGGCACAGTACATACGGAATGAATGCAGTCTGGCAGTATACCAAACAATGGGATGCCGCTAGCCGGCAGATATTCAGTCAGCGGCCAAATAAACTCGGCAAAATCTTTAAGCCGGAGCTGCGAGCCTTACTCGCTGATGTTAAGCCCTGGGACAACTATTTCATTGGACACCCAACCGATCACGCTCTAAATTTTCCCCATGCCAATGCCTGTAATCTCCTCTTCGCCGATGGCCATGTTGATTTCCTCCTGCGACACCAGTGGAAGACTGACGCTCCTAATTGCTGGTATATCGGCGGCGGGCCTGCCTATCCTACCTATCCTGGCTGCTGGCCATATACCGCCCCTGTGCCATGAAAAAACTTTACTCCAAGAAAATAAGAGCTGCTTCTGGGCTGCTTTCGGTATCAATTATCCTTACGGCGATTTACCCGCTTCTCTCTGCACCGAAAGTCCAAACCGCTTGGTACCAAAGCCAATTTCCTCAGGCTGGTATCCCTTTAATGAGCCAACCTCCGGTGATTGATGGCCGGTTTGACCTGGAAGAATGGAAACAAGCATTAGCCTTCACCGGTCTTTATTCCCGCTGGGCTTATATCCTGCCGGCCGAGATGCAGGGCTGGGTATTTGTGGGTTATGACCAGAAAC
>JAMWDF010000200.1 GCA_023818865.1 Candidatus Omnitrophota bacterium | reverse complement strand
CCTGGCAAGCTCTGGCCGAGTCGTCACCCTGGAACAAAATCCGGAGTTTCAACTGTTGGCGAAAAACAATGTTATCCGCTATTTCGGGAAACTGCCTAATAGAGTAAGATTTCTTCTCCTTGACGCCTATGAAGAAAAACCTTTGGGAATAAGAAAGCACTGGGCTGACCGAATCTTTCTTGACTTGCCTGAGCCTTGGCGGGCTCTTCATCTTTTGAAATATCTGCGACCAGGCGGTTTCCTTACAGTCTTCAATCCGCAAATTTTTCAGCTCCAGCGGGTAGCAGTGGCCATCAAAAGTGCTTTCGTTGATGTTTCAGTGACAGAGATTCTGGAAAGAAAATGGCTGGTAGATGAGCAACGGTTAAGACCCGGAGATATGATGCGGGCTCACACCGGCTTTTTTCTGGTTGCTCGGAAAGTCTCTGACTAAACTTGTCAGGAGGCGAAAGTGGGCAAGATTCCTACTAATATTTCTCAGAAGATGATTGAGGAGGAGTTGAAAAAGCTGGGGCTAAAACAGGGAGATGATGTCTTGGTTCACAGCGCCTTGAGCAGTCTGGGTTATGTTGAAGACGGTCCGAGAACAGTAATTGAAGCCCTTTGGGAAGTGGTTGGTCCGGAAGGCACAATCCTGATGCCCTGGCCTCTTGGCAACGCTCACCTAGCCAAGGTTTTTTCCGAGCAGCCCGGGGTGGTTCGCAGCCAACATCCTACCCATGCGGTTAGCGCTATGGGCGCCCGAGCTGAATTTTACACCAGCAACCACCTTGATTCTCCCACTGCCTGCGGTCCAGAGACGCCTTACGGTCGTCTGATTGCCCAAAATGGTTATATCCTGCTTTTGGGCGTTGACCAGGATAGAAACACCTGTCTGCATGCCGTGGAAGAAATAGCTGAATTGCCTTATCTTTCGGAAATAACTGTCACTTTTGTTGACAGCCAGGGCCAGAAGAAACAGAAGACATTGAAGAAGTATCCTGGCCCTCACCGCAATTTCATCGGTATGGACAAAGTTTTCCGAGAAACAGGGGTAATGACGATTGGCCGGATTGGGTCAGCAGTAGTCAGGCTAATAAAAGCTGGGGAAATGGCCAAAGTGGCTCTCGCCGTGTTGAAAAAAGACCCGGCCGCTTTCCTCTGTGATAACCCGGCTTGTGCTGATTGTGTCAGGCAGCGTGGCCAGATCAAACAGGCCCGATTAAAAGAAGAAACCTTCATTCTCACTGCCTTATCCGATGAACTGGTATCTGATCTGAACGAAAGTCTGGCGATTCTTCAGGGGCAAGGAATAAACCAGTTGGAGCTGGGCCGGGTGTCAGGCAAACTGGTGAGCGAGATGTCCCCGGAAGAAAGAGCTAACATCAGACAGAAACTTAAGGCCGAGAAATTTTCTGTTTCCGCCCTAAACTTGGGAATCAACCGCTGGCCGATTACTGTGGACCCAGACCCGGACCTTTCCCGGTTTAGAGAGGTACTGAAACTCGTCCATTTTTTTGATTGCCAGCATCTGGTCATCTCTTCTTTCCAGATGCCAAAGGAAAAAACATCAGTTTACCGGGAAGAAATACTCCGGCGCGTTGACCGAATGGTTAGACTGGCTCGGGATGAACATATCACCCTTTTGTTGGAAAACGAACCACAAAGCTATGCCTGGAATTCAAAACTAGCGGCAGACGTTGTGGAAAGTATCGGTTCGCTTTTCCTTCGGCTAGCTTTTAATCCAGCTAATTTTGCTCGGGTCGGAGAGAAACCATTTTTGGGGATTAATTCACACATCAGGAAAATGGCTGCCCTTCTTTATGTCAACGACTGCCTTTTTTCCGGCTCTCCCCGCCTTCCTGGGCAAGGGAATGCAGAAATTAAGGAGCTGATTTCTATCCTTCGCTGCCGCAGTTTTGATGGATTTTTCTCCATCAAACCCGGTCTGGGCGGAGGAAAAGAAACTTTCAATCAAGCCGCCAAGTCTTTTTGGCATCTCCTGGAAACAATGTAAGGGAAGGTTGATGAAAATTATTGACTTAACCAGAAAAATATCCCAGCAGGTCACAACCCGTTATGTGCCTATCAAGATAGCCAACAAGCGCTACCAGGGAGTAATTCATGATTTCTTTCTTTCCTCTATGTCCGGCACCTACATTGATTTCCCTGGCCACCTTGCCGAATTTGACAACGGGCTGGACGCGGCAACCTATCCGGTAGAGCGGCTTTTTATGGTGGAGACTACGGTGATTCACCTGGAAAGGAAAAATCAAGCTCGGGAGATCGCCGTTCAGGAACTGGAAAAACTCGCCCCTTCAGTCGTTACCCCAGGGCTGTTAATAAACACTGGCTGGAAAAAAGAAATTTACCATCCTGAGGTCTATTTCTACAGCCGGGAAACCATCTCCTGGATAGTCAACCAGAAAATTAGTCTTTTCATTTCCGATGTGTACGAGAACCAGGCAGACCCGCAAGGTATCTTCGTGGAGTTTTTCAAGGCTGGAATCGCCACCGTGTGTCTGCCGGAGAATCTGGAAAAAATTACTTCTCCCCGAGTGAAAATCTGTGTTTTTCCCCTGGCTATTTCCAAAGCGACCCAGGTACCTTGCCGAATTTTAGCCATAGAGGAATGAACCTAACTCTTCCAGTTTAATGCTATAATATCGTTGGTCAAAAGGTACCAATGAAACGAACCCTTCAACTGGCCTTGGATTTTGTTGACCTGCCCCGGGCGGTCAAGGTGGCTCGGGAAGCGGTGGCGGCTGGCGTGGAGAACCTGGAAGCCGGTACCCCCCTGATTAAGTCCTGCGGCCTGGAGGCGGTAAGAGTTTTGAGGAAGGAATTTCCCGCAGTGAAGTTAGTAGCTGATCTGAAGGTGATGGATACTGGCCGGTTGGAAGCCGAGATGGCTTTTAAAGCCGGCGCAGATGTCGTGGTGGTTTTGGCTGCGGCTTCTGATGAGACCATCCGAGAAGCCGTAGAAGCCAGCCGGAATTATGGCGGTCAGGTAATGGTGGACTTAATGGAAGAATCAGCCAGGCTGGACCGAGCCTGCTCGGTGGAGAAGTTGGGGATTGACTATCTGGGAGTCCACCTGGCGATTGATGAACAGATGAAAGGAAAGATTTCTTTTGATTTTCTCCGGCAGGTCTGCCAAAAAGTTTCTCTTCCGGTGGCAGTGGCTGGAGGATTAAATTCTGAAAACGTGGTGGAAGCAGTTAAAGCTGGGGCTTCTATCCTCATTGTTGGGGGAGCAATCACCAAAGCTCCGGACGTAGCGGAAGCGGTAGCAAAATTTCGCCAGGCAATTACCACTGGTCAGCCGGTGAGAACACAGCTGTACTGGCGAGCCGATCAGGAAAAAGTAAGAGAGGTTCTTTCCCGTGTCTCCACGGCTAATCTTTCCGATGCTCTTCACCGAAGGGGATGGCTGGACGGAATTCACCCGGTATCTTCAGGCGTAAAAATGGTTGGTCCGGCGATTACGGTGCGGACATATCCAGGAGACTGGGCTAAACCGGTGGAAGCAGTGGATATGGCTGAAGCCGGCCAGGTAATTGTGATTGATGCTGGTGGAGTTCCCCCGGCTGTCTGGGGTGAGCTGGCTACCCATAGTTGTATAACTAAAGGGGTAGCTGGCGTGGTCATCCATGGGGCAATCCGGGATGTAGAAGATATCCGGAAAATGAGTTTCCCAGCTTTTGCTAAGGTCATTACTCCCCAGGCTGGTGAACCTAAAGGACTTGGGGAAATCAATGTTCCATTACGATTTGGCGGCCAGGAAATTCTCTCTGGGGATTGGTTGGTGGGAGATAGTGATGGCGTAGTCGTAATTCCCAAAGCGATACTTGTAGAAGTCGCTAATCGGGCCGCCGATGTCCTGGAGAAGGAGAACCGGTTGCGGAAAGAAATCCAGGAAGGGGGTACCTTAAGTAGCATCGCCGAAGTCTTGAAATGGGAAAAACCCCGCTGACAAAGTAACGAAAGGAAATGATGAGCAGAATCAGGCGAAAGGAAAGACTGGCAAGCAATATCAAAAGAATGGAAGTGGAGGCACCTTTGGTCGCGCAGAAGGCTTTGCCTGGGCAGTTTGTGGTTTTGCGGGTGGCTGAAGAAGGAGAACGCATTCCCCTGACCATCGCTGGCACAGACCAAGAAAAGGGAAGCATAACCATCATTTTCCAGGAGGTGGGTACTACCACCATGAAGTTAGGACTAATGGAAGAAGGAGAAAGTATTGCCAACATAGTCGGGCCGCTCGGCAAACCAGTGGAAATTGAACACTTTGGTCAAGTCTGCATTGTCGCTGGTGGAGTGGGCGCGGCTTTTGTCTACTGGATGGCTCAGGCATTCAAA
>JAMWDF010000199.1 GCA_023818865.1 Candidatus Omnitrophota bacterium | reverse complement strand
CGGAGCAGCAGGTAGAAACATTAATCCATCAACACCAGGGAGCTCTTCTTTTCCTAAAAAGTGGAACTGACCAGGACAAACAGTTTCAGCTAGCCATTGCCGAGGTAAAACCACCCTTAAGAGGTAAGGCAGGTGTAGTCACAGTTTCCCCGCGACAGGGGAAAAGGCTGGTCAATGAAGAAAATTTACCCGCTCTTATTGTCTTTGATGCCCATGGCCAAAAGTTATATCAGTTTATCCGGCAACTGGATAGGGAAATCCTAAACGAAGTGGTCTATCAGCTGGCCTCTCATCATCACTGATTAAATTTCTAGCGGGTTAAAATAAAGGCTAATTTCCGGCCAGGTATTTAACTCCCTAAATTTCTCCAGATTGGCCTGGCTGGATAGTTTAACCAGATATTTCCAGCGGTATTTCTTTCTCAATATCGGTGGATAAGCCGGTCCATTATACGCGGGGGCCATCTCATACCGGCTTAAGAACGACTCCACCAGCCGTCTGGTTGCCTCAAGTTTCTTCTCCGGCCGAACTTCTATTTCAATCTTAACCAGGGTAGTGAATGGGGGGTATCGTAATTCCTGCCTGATCTGCAGTTCCTTTTCGTAAAAGAGAGAATCATTGTTTTCCACCAAGGACTGAAAAACAGTTAAGTGCGGATTGTAAGTCTGAAGGAGAACAAGAGAGTCAGAAGGAATTTTCTGGCGGCACCGGTTGACCAAACAGAAGAAACGTTCTTCACTTCGAAAATCAGGAAGGTTAAGAAAAGCATCAGCCGCTGGAACAAAGAAAATAGCCGGGGAAATGTCTTCCAGGAACTTTTCCATGCTTACCGTGCCCAAAATGATTCTGGCTGAGGGTAAGACCATAACCGAGCGTTCAGCGGTCACGATAGCTATTTCCACCCCGGGGTAGGCTGCTTTCAGGTTTTGCTCAATAGTCCGTAATCCCACAGCCCTCAAGACAATTTTGTGGCTGCGACAAACAGGGCAACGGTTGGGTAAGGGATACTCCTTAGTGCAGAAACGGCAGAAAAGTGTTCTGGGTTTCTCCGCCGGAGTTAATGGCAGAGAACAGTCAGGACAGGGAAAACGATACTCACATTCTTGGCAGAGAAGGAGATGGTAGGTACCTTTCCGATGATGAAGTAAAACAACCTTCTGGCCCCGGAGAATTGCCTCTTCAAGGAAAGAAACTGCTTCTCTGGTAAGGAAAGGTAATTGTTCACTCCTGGCGGTTCGATGGAGAGAAAGCAGTCGGACAGTAGGTCTCTCCGGGGTTTTTTTAGAAACCAGTCTTGCCTGGTTGTTAACAATCTCAAAATACTGGGAGACAGACAAAGACGCCTCAGTGAAAATTAGAGGAATCTGATATTTGTCGGCTCTCCAGCGAATCACCTCACCAGTCTGGTAACGAGGTTGCCGCTCTTCCTGATAACCCAAATGCCAGTGGCTATCCATTACCAGGAGGGATAAATCTCTTAAAGGAACGAAAACTCCCAGCCTGGTTGCTGCCACCAATAGCCTTTTCTCTTTCATCATCCTCCGCCACAGTTTCAGCCGCGTAGAGCCAGAAAGTTCCCCGTGAAAAAGGATTGCCTGGTTTGGGTAAAGCTGGTTTAAAATTTGGTAAAAGGCGTCAGCGGCTTCAGTTTCAGGAAAAAGGAAAAGAACAGAACCGGTTATTCCAGAAAGGAGAGAAAGAAGGTATTCGTCCCTTTCCTTATGACGGCCGTAGTGGAATATGCCAGCAGGCTGAGAAAAAGAAGTGACTGGGCCTTCTGTTTTTCTCCCATCGCTTTTCTCGCTGCACTCCCCAACTGTTTTTTCCTCTGTCTTAGAGAGAAAAGTCATCCCTCCGGTGATGGTAGCTAGAGCCTGCCCCAAAGAAGCGCAATACCGGGAAGATAAATAGCGGCAGAGAGCCATAATTTCTTCGGGGAAAAGACTTTCCTTATCATACACCTTCAAAATTGACTTATAACTGTAAGATGCTTTTTCCACTTCCTTTTCCCCGGTGACCCAACCAATAGCTCTCTGCCGCCCTAAAGGCACCTTAACCCGGCATCCAGGCTGAAGTTTGCCCTCCCACTGACCAGGGAGATAATCAAAAGCCTTATCCAAGGGGATATCAAAAACTACCTCAACCAGTTTCATTCAACTTCCTTTGAAAGTGCTTGGTTTCTTTTTGAATTGAGGACAATTTTTTTGAACCAGACTGAACCAGCTTTTCCATAGGCAAATACCCGAAGACGGACCCAGGTTACCTCCGCCTTAGTAAAAACCACCTGGAAATGATAATTCTGCCAATCATTTGTCTGCGGATGAGCAAAACACTCATTTCTTTCTATCCGCCTTCTACGGTCAGATACTACCCCCCAGCCTTCTACAAATACAATAATTTCCGGCCCCTCACTCTTGGCTTCAATCTCCAGGGTAAAAGACCCAGGACAGTCTATCGGCCGAAAGAGCGAATACATCCATAGCCCCTCGCCAGTAGCCGTGGGCACGTCCAAAAGGAAATGCACCACTTTTTGATTTTTCTCCCAAAAGACAGCTGGCCGGTCTATCTTCCAGCCGCAAAGAAATGTTTCGCCTTGAGAAAAGTCGCCATTGACCAGGAGGTTTGCCTGACCCGCAAAACCGGGAGAAGGAAGGACTTGAAAACTAACCTCATTGCTTTTGTTTTCTCGCCAAATAACTCTCAGCCGGAAGCTACAGGGTAAGTTGACTGGATAGTAATCATAAGGAAAGGGGATATACCAGAGAAGAATTTCCCCCGGGGCCAAAGTAACTTTAAGTTGGCCAGGCCGGGGCTCTGGAGGCATATGGTTAGTAAAAGCAAGCAATGGTTGATCATTAGCCGTTACCCGAAGGGTAAAATCCTGCCCGACAAACAAGCATTTTCTCTCTCTGGGCTGCAAATATGGCAAAGTAACAGTTTCTGTCTCTGAAGCAGTGTTTTCTAGTTTTAGGGACAGAAAAACATACTCCTCTTCCCAATAAACTTTTTTGGCTGCCTCAAGAAGTAGTTTTATCTCCGCTCTGCCCGGCAGAGAAAAAATAAAAAAAATAAGGATAGGAAAAAAGATACTGAGATTATTCAATGATTTCACTTTTCTCCAAACCGCTTGAAGTAGCGACGAACGGCGTTTTCATATCCGACAGGAATCTTCTCTTTCCACCCAGGTCCAGCTTCTTTCTCTGCTTTTTTTTCTGTCAACTCCTCAGTTACCTTAACGATACTTTGCCCAACTAAGTTCTGCTGGAGATTGCGCAATTGGTCAATAATCTGTTCCTTAGTGGTAAGAAGATTAGAGTAACGACCTTCCTGCAGTTGAAATTGGAAAAGCTTCATCGCTTTAATAGATTGTTCTAACTGGGGATTGTAAACATTCCTAATTTTCAGCTCATGAGAAAGTTTTTCGGCTTTCTCAATAATCTGAGTCTGTTTCTGGGCAAGCAAATCATAACGGTAAGTGAGGTCCTGCACCGGTCCCCGCAAACCTGTCTGGCCCCAACCACTCAGTTTTCCACCACCGGTCGGCCCCTGAGGTGATTCTTTGCTGGTATCTTGGATTGCCCCTGGCTCCAGATTATCCGGAGTGAGTCTGGCAGGTGTTTTCCTGCCGCCTTTTCCCTGGGCCGTTTTTTCCACCATTTCTCCATAAGAGCGACCAGTTCTCCCCTCACCGGCTCGGCCTCCAACCTCCTGCTGGTTAGGCATCAGATTGCCAGTAATCCCTTTCGCACTCATGTTGCTAATCGGCCCGTCCATTGCTGTCCAACCCGCCCCTTTATCTAAGCTATCCATCCAGCTGCTAGTGATATCTTCAATCTCTTCTCGCATATCTTCTTCCTGTTCAATCAACTCCCCAATGATGTCCTCAAGTTCATCAGGCAAATCAGCCTCAGGGACACTCGCCTGCCTAGTTGGCTCCTGCATGTCCCATTTGAACCGGTCTGGGTCTTCTGAAAGCCACCTTTCCAAATTAGACGTAATTTCCTGGGCCAGTTCCAACCCCATATGCGATTCAGCAATGACCATATGAATGTCAGGCTTCTTCAGGTTGTCTCTTGCCTTCTGGACATGGGAAATCATTTCCACTAATTCGTCAGCCAATGTATATTTCCCCTGAGTTTGCTTAGCTAATTTGTTTAAATCGTCCACCATCTTTTGAAAAATTTCCAGCCACTTTTGCTCAAGTTCTACTAGTTTATTCAAACCTCCAGCCTCACTTTCACTCCGAACTGTGCCTAACTTTTTGGCTGCTTCAACCACTTTCTTTTGTTCCTCAATGAATTTTTCCAGTTGCTGCTTTGTCAATTCTATTTTTTGTTCCATCTCTTCCCGCCGCGGATTGACCGGCTGTTTA
>JAMWDF010000198.1 GCA_023818865.1 Candidatus Omnitrophota bacterium | reverse complement strand
TTTCTGAAAGGATGAAAGAAAAGATTGCCTGGGAAAATGCACTTAGGTTGCTGGAAAAGGTGGAGGCAAATGCATAGGTTGAAAGAAAGATTTTTTCAAGGCAAACCATTAGGTCTGCCGCTTTACGATATTCATGGCCATGTGGGTGGTTTTTCCCGGGATTATCCGGTTTTTGGCGGCCAGATTGACCAACTGTTAGAAGAAATGGACAGAATCGGAGTAAAACGGTCTCTGGTTTTTGCCCTGGGAGTGTACGGAACGGAATTGAGATACCAGAATGATAAGGTGATAAAGGCCGGCCAGCGATATCCAGAACGTTTTTCCGGATTAGCCCTGGTAAACCTGAATTATCCGGAAAAGGATATTCTTCAAGAACTGGAACGTTGCCGGTCGGCCGGGTTGGTGGGCGCCAAATTAATCGCTTGCTATCAGGGAGCGCCGGCGGAAAGCCAAAAAATTGAAGCAGTTTGCGAATATGCCCATCACCACCAATTGATTGTCTTAAACCACGGTTGGGGCACTCCTGAGTTTTTGAGGAAGATGGCAGAAATCTACTCAGCAGCTCAATATATCTGCGGCCATCTGTGGTTAGCAGCCGCCAGAGTAGTCAATGAGTTTGATAATGTCTGGATGTGTACCTGCGCTTATCTTTCTCCTCTTGACCTTCAGCAGGCAGTGGAAACAATGAAACCGGAAAGAATCTGCTGGGGTTCGGATCTCTCTGATTTACACTGGGGTTTTACCCTTGGGCCGATTCTCCTTTCCTCGCTGCCGGAAAAGGTTAAGAAAATGATTCTTTCTACCAATACCCGGGAACTTTTTCGGAAATTGGGTCTGGAAAAAGAGAGCGAGTAGATTAAAAATTTGGCACAAGGAAGACCAGACGGTTTGAGATAATTAACCAGCCGGTAATTATCAACAGCCCTCCCGAAACTACTTCTATTAGGTGAGAATGCCGGCTAAGGCGTCTGAAAAGATTGGTGGCTCGCTCAATAATGACCGCGGTAATGAGAAAAGGTATGCCCAGCCCAAGGGAGTAAGTAGTTAAAAGCAGCCAGCCACGCCAGACAGTGCTTTCAGTGGCGGCCAAAACTAGGATAGAAGAAAGTATCGGGCCAACACAGGGAGTCCAGCCGAGGGCAAAAACCGAACCGAGGAGGAAAGCCCTGAACAGTCCACCAGCTCGGGGAAAAGGCAGTCTTCTTTCTTGGTCCAGGCGCCTGAGCCGAAAGAGGCCGGTAAGGTGAAGACCGAAAATAACGACGAGGGAACCACCGATGACTCTTAGAATTTGCCGATTTCTCAGGATGAGTTTCCCTAAATAGGTGGCTGAAGCCCCCATGGTTGAGAAAATCACCGTGAACCCCAAAACAAAAAGGAGGGCGCTGGCCAGAACCTGGGGAGAAAAAGTTTTTCTCTCGGCTGGTTTGCTCACTGCCTGGCCGCTCAGAAAAGAGATGTAGGCAGGAATGAGAGGCAGCAAGCAAGGACTGACGAAACTGGCAAGGCCGGCCAGGAAAGCAAGAAAAAAATTCAGCGAGGTTTTTGTTTCCATGGTTTGACGCTGCATATTAGCCTATTCATTTTCAGGTGTCAATGAAGGCAGAGATTGAAAAACACTGTCAGGCTCTTCGTTTATGCCAGCAAAGACCGGGTAGGCTGCTTTCGGTAGTTGACCTGATAGAAAGAGAAACCCTTAGTCTAAAAACAGCTGCTTTCCTGCTAGAGGTTATTTCCGGAGGCAGTTCCTTCATTGTGGGCGCCAGGCCAGGGGGAGCAGGAAAAACCACAGTGATGGTCTCCCTGTTGAACTTCATTCCGCCGGGGATGGAAATTATTCCCACCGATGAGCCGAGGAAACTGGACGCGAATTTTTATTCAAAGCCCACCTGTTTTCTCTGCCATGAGATTGGTCCTGGTCCTTACTACGCCTACCTCTGGGGGGATTCTCTGCTCTCTTTTTTTCGCCTAAAAAAACAAGGGCACCTCCTAAGTAGTAATGTGCACGCTGATACCCTTGAGGAAGCCAGAAAGCAGATTTGCGAACTCAACCAGGTTCCAATAAGTTTATTTCATCAGATTGAACTGTATTTGTTTTTAAGAGTAGAAGAAAGTGGAAAGAGAATATTAGAGACTGCCTGGTACTCCTTGGTCCCCGGGAAACACCGACTGGTAATAGCTAAAGGAGATCTGGTAAGAGATTGGCCGGAGAAGGAAAAGAGACTAAGGGCTCATCAGGATTTTCTTAAG
This sequence comes from Candidatus Omnitrophota bacterium, assembly GCA_023818865.1. Taxonomy (GTDB): domain Bacteria; phylum Ratteibacteria; class UBA8468; order B48-G9; family DSTR01; genus JAMWDF01. The sequence goes on along the minus strand of JAMWDF010000198.1, from coordinate 2,126 downwards.
TTACTCTTGGCTTCTGGCATAAGGCAGCTTGAAGCGGTGAGAGCGGCAGTGGTGGATTATTTGAAGACCTAACTCAGATTAACTACCGGCAACGCTGAGCCAATCTGAGACCTATCTGAAAGGCTATTTCCAGGCAGTCCTTTCGGGAAAGAACATCTCCTTCTTTTTCCATTCCTGGGCAGAAAAGTTCATCCGCGTAAGCAAAACCGGCGGTGGCAAAAAAGTTTTTTATTATTGACCTGGCATTCTGGAAGAAATCTTCCCTTTTGGAGGCTTCTACCCCCAAAAAAACGCCAGGTTTCTTGTTTTCCAGAGTCAGCCATCCTTTTTCTCTGGCTAACCAGACACATTGAAAACGGTCTATCAGAGCTTTGATCTGAGCTGGTAGACTCCCAAAATAAATAGGGGAGCCAATAGCCACAGCTTTAGCAGAAAGAACCTTTTCATACACCGGAAGCAGGTCATCTTCTAAGCGGCACCACCGCCCTGGCTCAGAAATAGGACAAGCCTGGCAGAATTTAATGTTTAACTGGCTGAGAAAGAGCCGTTCCACGCTGATTCCCTGACTGGTAACCCCGGCTACCAGATTATCCAGCAGAATTCTACTGTTCCCCTGGAGTCTGGGGCTGACGTAGATTGCTAGAAGTTCCATCTTCCGGTCAAACCAGTTTCAATTCCGCGCTACCCTGCCACAAACCATGGATATTACAATAAGACAGGGCCACCAGAAAACCTGACTTTTCTGTGCTGAAACTACAACTAAGTGTCGGCCAGGTGTAGACTGTGCTGGTGTTAGGTCCGTCGGTAGAAGCCCCGTGAGTAGCAAAGTCAACTCTGACTAACAGATAGGGGAAACGACTACCTTCAGGCTGAAAATAAAGCTCTATCCAGGCAATGTGGTGTTCAGTGGTGTTGGGATGGGGTATCTGTTTACCAACCGTCACCTTAGCCTGAACTACTTTTCCCTTCGTGGCACTTTCCAGTTCGATCACCGGCACATGTTTTTCCTTTGCCCAGTCAGCGCTCTGAATCCATTCTTTCATTTCGGCCATCGTTTTCTCCTTTCGTTAAGAAATCTCTTTCCGGAGGTTTGATAATTGCAGAAAGTGGCGCCTTTCTTCTTCAATGATTTGGTCAACTGTTTTTCGTTGAGCAGCTGGTAGCAATGGTTTGGTTTCCAGATAATACATGATGGAATCCAGTTCGCGGCGGATAGCGAAGTCAATCGCTTCAGCCCTCCCTGGTTTTTCCGAAAGCTCCTGGTCGGTCACGGAGGTGAAAATGATGTTATCAGCAAATGACCGAAGGTAGGTGAAATATTCATCCGGGTACATCTCTTCTGGCTGGTAATTTTCCACTTCCTTTAACATCTCCTTGAATTTTTTCCCGTGTTGTTTTTCCTGCTGAGCCAGAAAAGAGAAAATTTGTTTTGCTTTTGGTTCTGTCGTTTTTTCCGCGAGCTTCCGGTAGAAAGACTCTCCGTTTTCTTCAATTCTGATGGCAAACTGCAAAACTTCACTAGCACTGTACTGGACGATATCCCTATCCATTTTTGTCCCCCTTTTAATTCTACCCCAGTGTTTTCAAAGCAGTCCAGCCTGGCGGTGCTTTTCCCCTATCCGGTCAGCCAGACTATCAATTTCTTTCAAGTCACCTTCCTGGGGGCACCCCCTGACTTTCACCAACGGGAGTAACTCTGCCTGAAGCGGTTCCAGGGTTTTTATCAGAGTTTCTTCCGCCTGACCACCCCAGAGATAAGAGGTCATTACCCCGAAAAATCTTATCTTAGGACGTAATGCCCGAATTAGACTGGCGGCAGACATTGCCACCGGATGGGTATTGCCTAAAACAGTGGGACAAGCCACAATCAAGGTAGTGGCTTCCACCAGAGAAATAGCCAGTTGTCCCAGGTCGGTCACCGTTAAATTAAAAAGCTGGACGTTAATGCCAGCCAGACTTAACCTTTCCACCAGGCGGTTGACCATTTTAGCGACGCTGTCATGCATAGAAACAAAAACTACTACGGCTTCATTTTTTGTTTCTGGCCCAACCCATTCTTTGTAAGCCTCCAGAATCTTCTCCGGTTGGTGGTGAATTGGTCCGTGGCTAGGGGCAATCAAAGTTAT
>JAMWDF010000015.1 GCA_023818865.1 Candidatus Omnitrophota bacterium | reverse complement strand
GGAGGTTTTCCCCTTTTTTTAGGTATTTTAGGTCATTACCTCCTTCAATTCCTCTGTATCGTCACACAAATTTAATAATGTTTTTCTCTTCCATTTTCCACCTGGGAGGTTACCGCTGGGAATTTAGGTAGATTACGCCAACTTAATAATTTCCTGATAATTCTAGTGAAATCCGCTCTGCCACCTTTTTTAGATTCTCAGTATCATCAATGCTAAATATTATGGGCTTAAGATAATTCTCATGAAAAACAACAAATCCATTTTCAAGCCGGATAAAGTACTGATAGAACGCCTGTAATGATTTTTGATAACCAGTTCTGTCCTTTACTCGCGGACTATTTGCTAATCTTTCGAACTCTTCAACATTAAAAACTGCATAAGGAATAGTAATTAAAGTCTTTCTTCTAGTAGCAGACCTGGCTTCTTTTCTTTGAGTAATTTTAGCCACCTGAAATTCAATATCATTTGCTTTTGCATCAATTCCCCTTGCATCTAAGTCAGCATTACATTCAAGTTTTAATGTCCTATTTTCTTTTGAACAAATGTATTCAAAAAATAACAAAAATCTAACTGAGTAAGCACAGAAATCCACGTACGATACATTCTTGCTTTAAATTCCTTTTTAAACCAATCATTTTCATCCAATCTCCGATTGAAATAATATCTCTTGAATTCTTCAAGAATTTTCTTGTTTTCTGCTTTAGTATTAATTTCCGTCCAAAAATTTTCAAACCAGTCTTCAAAGTTTAAAAAATTTCTCTCTTCCCAATAATATTTAAAAATTGAAAATAGCGGTAATATCCTTTTGGTAAGTCTTGCTCTACCCATTTAACATCTTTTAATTCACTACGGTATTTATCAAGAGGAATACTGCTTAGAAATTCTCTAAACTTTTGCAAATCTTTAGTCGGGTCTTTCATAATATCTCCTTTTATTTTCTTCCACTGCTCTTTAGTGGGTAGAGGTAAATTTTTTGACTGGGTAATGCTCAAATGGTAGGTAATTTCTCTATAAGCTTCTCTTACATAACGATTTATAAACTCTGAATTGAGATATTCAACAACTTCCTGTTCACTCATGTCAAAATTTAAACTAAACTAACTACTCTTTCTTAGGAGATGGTAGACATCCCCCATCCATGGATAGCATTTTTCATCATACGCAGCTGCCACTCTGCCATTTTCTCTAAATCCCAACCCAACTACAATATGAGGTATTTCAAAGCATCCCCTAAACTTTTTTATCTCTGATTTTCCAATCCAGTAGCCTGTAAAATTCTCATAAATAATCTTATTGCACTTAAGATTCTTGCCATTCAAAAGTGGTAAATATTGGGGTTATTCTTAACCTCAATGGTTCTTGGGGAGATTCTTATCTCATAAATATCCGCCAATTTATGTGAGCAATTGGATTCTAATATCAGCGTATAATCTGTTTCAAATGTAATTACTTCGCCTTGCCATTTAGAATTCGTCTTTATTGTATTTATCTTGTTTTCTTTATATTCCAGAAGTTCCAATCGGGAGGCAAATTCATCAGATTTGAGAAAATTTAGCAAAACTACCGAGACATCTGCTTCTGGCTTAAACACATCTGAACCTAAATAGATTATTGCAGTTCCACCATTTTGTGATAGGAAGGCTCTCAGTTTTGCAAATTCATCAAGAATCATAAATGTAGATGGAACGACGAAAATTAATTGTCCTCTTGTCTTGAGTAATTTAATGGATTTCTCTATAAATGCACCATAAACATTATATTTCCCATACCATGTCTCATATAGATTCTTATATCTTTCCTTTGTGTTAGGGTCTACCTTTATGGTGTAATGTTCAGAAAGACTAGGAATACCATACGGTGGGTTACCAATAACCAAATCAAAGGAAGTTTCAGGCTCCCATAATAAGAAATCTTCTTTAATTAGTTCAATATTGTTGTCAATGCTTAAACTTCTTAGATAATTAATAACTTCCTGATTTATCTCAACACCGATAACCTTTGCCCGGTTAAATAGTGAAGAGTGATTCCTTTTTATTCCGATTAAGAACTGTGCCAGACCACAGGCGGGTTCTAATATGTGGATATCTTTTTTGTCAGTAAGTTCCTTAACATCTATCAGGTTGACCATAAAATCAACCACCCATCCAGGTGTAAAAAACATTCCGTAATCTTTCTTTATGCTTTTAAACTTGTTATCTACTATCAGTTGATGGACTTTATAATCTAATGCTGCTTCTCGTATCAGTAATGGTTTTTCCTTTTTTTGCTGATATTTTATCCTTTTCATATTCTTGTCAGTTTTTTAAACGACCAATTGCCGATAACCTTCGCTCTTCGTTCCAGAATAGAAGAAGTCTTAACAACTCACAGACAGGATACATGGGTAGAAGTTTTTCATTTTCACTTAGCTTATTTTTACATAAATTTTTCGCTTTCTCAAACTCTTGTTTTTCATTCAGAAACTTCATGGTCGTGAGGTATCCTAAAGATTGATGTGGACGCACAGTAAGTATTCAGTGAACCCTGTTTTTTGCCTCACGATTTCGCACCGAGAAGAAGGTAACCTGGCGGATGCCTGTCTTCAGATGGCCGGAAGTGATTGAAATCGCCTGTTAATGTGAAATGCTACTAGCGACCAGAAATAACTGGAAAGGAAGCCTATCTTTGTCTTCAGACTGAAACCGCATTCACTGGTTTATCAGTGTATAATCACCGCGGAATCAGTTTTGGGCTTTAGAGCAAAAAGAACGGTTTTCCAGTCAATAGACCTCTTCCGACTTACTGTTTCCTCTGTTCAATTAGCCGGAAAGAGATTTCAGCCTTTACTCCGCTGGCTACATCCTTCGCCTGAATTTTCCATTGCCCTAAATCAGCATTCAAACAGAAAGGAATCTGGAAGGAGGCCTGTCCGGCTGGACAATCAAGGTTTTTGGAAAGATACGGCACCAGTTCACCTTTGGGGTTAAACACTTTCAGGTTGACCACATGGAAGCCAGGAGTCCCGTTAGTAACTTCCAGCTGGAGTTGCCCGTCCCAAATAGTGCCTACCGGCACGATAACTGGGCCTTTCACTTCCAGCCGCCTCACCAGGTAAGGTAAACAGGCCAGCAACAAAGGTTCAGCTCTCCCAAATTCAGTAGAAAATTCTTCCAACCAACCATGGTATGTGCTGGAGATAATTTCATAGACATGAGATTTTTCTGGCCATCTCACCTTCACCCGGCCTGTCCTTTCTGAAAGAACAAATAGATAACGGTTATTGCCAGAGGTGAAAAACCTACCTGTCCCGCCATAAAAGGGCTGACCACTTTCTTTCTCGGTGACTTCAAACTGCGGATTCATCCCCAGTTTCTGCCAAAATCCCTGGAGAAAGGAAAGAAATACCCTCTGGTCATCCAATTTAAGATTGTCCAGAGTGGGTAAGAGAATGTTCAGACAAACCGCCTGACCCTTCCCTAACTTTCTGACGATAAGAGCCGGATACCCACCAGCGCTGGTAAGGTGTGGCTGGCCATTGGTTACTCTCAGTTTTTCCGCACAGGAGATTGACAGGGAAGATTCTCCAATGATTAATGGCTGATCCGGAATTCCTGGCCATTGTGACCGGGAAACTCCAAACAAGGTTTCTATGTCAGAATTATCAGTTATTTTCCCATGGCCATCGAAAAGCCCGGGTAAGCTATCAGAAACCACTACTCCGCCTTTTTCCACAAACTGCCGCAACTCGCTTCTCTCTTCTGGAGAAAGGCAGAAAAGGGAAGGAAGGAAAAGAAAACGATACTTAGTTTTTCTCAAACCTCCACTGGCAATTTCCCGATGAGAAATCGCTCCGGGATAGTACCCCAGTCGTTGTAGGAATTTCAGGAAACAGGACCGACTTTTTAAATAATCAAAAGTAGTTCTCCCGGAAATGGCGGTAGTCAAATGAAGGTTTGGCTGAGAATGAACCAGAGCCACCGGAGAATACTCCGCTTTAGCAGAAAGTAGAAGCCGACCTATTCCTTCTTTAATCTTCTTGGTCTCTCTAGCCACCACGGAAAAAGGCTGGTGGAAGGTATAATCTGGCAGAAAGGCAGTGTAGTCTGGCTCACTGCTATACAACGAAAAAAATCCGACGCCGTTTCCCCCAGCCAGAAGTACTTCCCAGGGATACCTGGCCCCTTTCTCTACGCTGGAACTATAAATCCCCCAGTCCCAAAGAAGACTATCAGCAGTTAAAAAATTGCGCCACAGCCAGGTCCCACCATAACCGCCCACTGAACGGAGCGCTTCAGCCATCTTAGTGTAATCTATCCCAGTAAAGGAATTTCCTTCTCCCCAAATACCCTCAGCGCCTACCTTAGCTACCGGGTCAACCTGTTCAATAGTCTGCCGGCCCAAAAGATGAATCCCGGCAAAAACGCTTTCCATATGAAGGCGGTGGTCAATCCAGGCCGAGAAATTTCTTTTTTCTTCTCTCTCTTCCAGCTGTTTCAGGGTGACGGGTCTGACCTCTTCCCAGGACCCAAAAGAGGTTTGCCATTCAGAATTAAGCGCCTCCAGGCTCTTATACTCTTTCTTAAGATACTCCCGCAAATCAGCTAGACAGTATGGGGAAAAACAAAAATCAATATTAGCTGACCAGTGAGAGAGTTCATTTTCATCTCCCAGCCCATAGGTAATCGGAGCAAAAGGAGCCACTATAGCGGCTTTCTGCCGAAGACTCCTGACCATTTCGTCTCGGAAAGATTGAGAGGAAAAACAAGGTTGTCTGGCCAATTCCTTAGTGCGTGAAGCAGTCTTGAGTGAAAAGATGTAGGGATTAGCATAGAGATTATGAGAAGTGATTTCTCGAAGGGTCTCTGGGTCATCACAACGGCAGAAAAGACCGTCAACCCCTGCTTGCGTCACCAGTTTTAGCAGATACCTTGGTAGATACTCCCTGGCTGGTCCACCCCAGACCAGGAAGAAAAATTCTTTCGGGTCAAACCGCAAAGCAATGGGGAAACTTTTCTCCTGGGCCAGTAAAACCTGATTTCCTTGAACCAATTCTGCCCGCAATCGATGGAGGATGGCAACTGGTAAAAACTTCTGGAAACTGAAAGAATAGAGATTCCGACCGATTAGTCCCTTTGTTTCTATAACCCGGTCCCAACTGTCAAGCAGCGTCAATTTTAACATTCCGTCAGAGACGCCAGAGACCGACACCTGCCCGGAGATAATTTCACCAGGTTGATAAGCTTCCTTTTGGAGAGAAATGCTTATCTGCCCACCAGTCGGCACTTCCAGGAAAGAAGACCTCCAGTCTAAATTAGCTTTCTCCCGCAACAGGAAGACATCAAGGAAATGGATACCAGGGGGAAGATAAGGCAAAGGGACTGAGAGAGCCTTTCCGACCTGGATAAATTTCCTTTGATATTCAATTTCTCCTGAATGACACCTGATTCGCAGAATAACCTCGCCGGGTTTAACTAAAGAAGATTGAACCGCCAACCGGTTTCCTTCCACTCTCATCTCCCTTATTCTTTCTACGGATAGTTTTCCGGCTAAAGAAAGGATGGTGCGGATGACCAAAGCACAGTAATAATCATATTCCACCTGGTTGCTGGCCACACTCGGAGTAAGAAAAAGATGCTCCCCTCGACCGCTGGCATAGCTAAGAAAACATAGTCGGCCCTTTCCCAGCACACTTTCTGACACATAGCGGGATAAAATTTCCTCAGGCGTTCTGAACCGGGAAAAGGCTGGCAATTTTTCAAAGGGAATAAGAAAAGGCGCATCAGAAGTGACCTGGCTGGTTCGGCCGGATTCAAAAACTTCAAACAGAGTCCGGTCCAGTCCCTGCGGGTCAACAAAGAGAAAATTGGTACCGTTTTTAACTTTCTCTAAGATTGTTTGCCGAATATCTTCTGGCAGGTCTACCCAGCGAAGGCTGCCGGCCAGCAATAAGTCATAAGGCTGGCTCAGTTTTTCCCGAAGGTAGTTCCAAACCTCAGAAAGGTATCTCTTTTCTTCAGGAATGGGGACAGCGATAATTTCTGCCTCCAGCCGCTGGGATAATTCTATTACCTCCCGTCCAGAGGTGGCAGCGGTTATAGCCAGTATCCTGGTGGCCCCAGCAAACCAGGGTTTAGCCCAGGCAGTATGGGGACTAATTACCTCTGAGGATAACTGGCTGCCGGGAAAAGTAAGGCTGGCAGCAACTGCCAGATCCTTTAAAAAAAGGAAAGTAAGACTAGTGATGAGATACTTTTTCATCTCACTCCGCTGGCCTCGTTTCCTTCCAGTAAGCAGCAATCTCTTCCGGACTTAATGGCCGTTTAAGCACATAAAACTCATCATATGCGGAGTTAATCGGCGTGTCCTGGCTGTAGTAACGACCCAGACTCATTCGGGTAGGTTCAAACGCCGGGTCTTTTTCTACAGGAACCCAAATTCCCTTGAATTTGACTTGGCCATTAATGTAGAAAATAAACTGGTTGGCCGCTGAATCCCAGGTGGCTGCCAGGTGAATCCACTTATCTTTCTTGAAATATTCGTCAGTCTGGAAACTACCTCCACCCTGCCAGGCACGGGTGACATAAAGCAGCGTGGGAAACTTGGGAGAAAATGACCGATGGAAAGCAAAATACTTGTTTGAATCCTTTAGGGAAACCCAGACCAAAGTGTACTTGCCGGATTCATCATCTCCCCACCAACCTGGTTTGAACCAGAACATTAAAGTGCCTTTATCCAGGTCAATATTATCGCTCATGGAGTAGCTAACGCTCCCTTTCCCCTCAGTCGGGAGCCAAAGACAATTACCCACTACTCCTTTGACAAACTGACCCTCACCGTAAAGTTTCCCACTCTTATGATGATATGCCGTCTCTGCATCTACTGAAAAATCAAAAGGTACATAGAAAAGAAGGGTTTTGTCAGAAAGAATTTTTTTCCTCATTTCTTGCGCACCATTTTCCCCTTGGCCGGCTAATCCCCAGACAAGAAATGAGGCCAGAAGAATCTTCCCTATTTTTTCCGCCTTCATTTTTCCTCCAGATTAGTTTCTTAAAAATCCCGACTCCCGTAATAATAGGCTGCGGACCAATACTGCTGGTAAGTTAACCAGCCTACGTGACCATCAGCAAAAAGAAAGTTTAATCCGCCATTGTGCCTTTCAAATTCCCAGGAAACCCAGCCATAGGTCCAGTCGGCTTTGTGATAATAAGCATTGCTATTGCGGTGGGTTTCACCATCCCCGCAGAGCATATCCCGTTCCGGCCAGCGCAGTCGGCCGATTTTCCTGGGTCTGGTGTTGAATTGCCAGGCATCATTCTGCCAGATGCCGGTGCTACTGTTCCAGATGTAACTTGGATAAGATTTGGGACTTACATGCCAAGAATACCAGTACTAGTCTCCCTGGCCTGGATTTCCGTAAAGGACGGTATTTCCTTTTCTGGTCGTATCAGCTGGACAGGAAAAAAGCTTATGGTCCATATAGCCCAGGCGGATTAGGTCCTTAAAACCGCCAGGTGCGTTCAAACCACCCAAAGGTAACCAGTCACCCCAGTCCTGGGCATAGAGCATTACGCTAAGGCCAATCTGTTTCAGATTGTTCATACAGGCAGCCTGTCTGGCTTTGGCTCTGGCCTGGGAAAGCGCTGGGAGTAGTAAAGCCGCCAGAATCGCAATAATCGCAATTACTACTAGCAACTCAATCAGAGTGAAACCCCTCTGGCCCATTTTTCCCTCCTTTCCCTTCCAAAGGCAATCACCTTAAGACCTTCCTTTAGGCCTTCTTGGATTCCTCTTCTCTCGTCTACGCCAACGTTCACGCCCTTTACCAGACTCGCCACTACCCCTCCTAAACTGACTAAGCAGCAATGTTTTCCTTTTTTTCCTTTCTTGTTTTTAGTTTATCATTTTCTTAGGGGATTGTCAAGCAACTACGGGATACTTGTTGTTAGCAAAGGATATTTTTCTTAACTTCAGGACTATAATTCATCCTCCAAAGACAAGCAAAATCAGGGAAACATTTTCCATCTGATCAATTCACCTGGCAACTCAGATTTCAAAAAATTTGACGTTCTAATTTTTGTGTGTTAGAATTAAAAACAATCTTATCAGACGGCAAATCGCTAAATGATCTAAGGGAATATGCGGAATAATGTTAATGACAACGATCGGCTTGGGAACTAAGAATTCTCCTTTTTTCCAATCCACTAGGAGGTGGGTAATGAGGCAAGAAGTAAAGGATAGCTGGGCCAGCTGGAAAATCAACAGCCAGAGAAAGAAGGGAGCGTTTACCTTGATTGAACTTCTTGTGGTGATTGCCATCATCGCCATCCTGGCAGCCCTTCTTTTGCCAGCCTTGAGCCGGGCGAGAGAACAGGCTAGAGCCGCAGCTTGTATCTCCAACATCAAAAACATGGGACTAGCTTGGCATATGTACGCCTCAGATTGGGAGTATGTGCCCCCTTCTTATACAGTGAGCACCAGTGACTGGGGATGGGCTTACCGGCTGGCTTTCTATATGGCTGGAACAGTGCCCAAGTGCCAAAGTAACCCGGCAAAATGTTCTTGGAGTATGGCCGCTTATTGGAATACGCCGGACACCAGGAGATACTGGACAAACTACGCCTACAACGTCAAACTTGGTTATGAGAATCCCGGGTATTATGTCTCTGCCTGGTACAAACTTTCCCAGATTGAGAAAGGTGGTCGGCTCCGAGCCAACCAGGTCGCAGTAATCTGCGACGCTTCCTGGGGAAACAGTACTACTGAATACGCTCTGGTCGGCGGCGTCAAGTACAGTTACGCGGTGGTTGAGTGGACCTACGAAGAAAGGAATATCGGTAAACAGCACAATTACCGACCCAATATTCTCTTTGCTGATGGTCATGTGGAGTCTATTCAGTGGAATGATCGGCTCTGGGACAACTATTTCGTCTGGAAGACGGCTAATGAAATGGACTGGTAGAAAAAGAAACCATAAGACAAATTATCTGCTTTTTAGTCTATTCATTGGCCAAGAAAAAATGTGGAGATGTCAACCGCGGTCAAATTTTAAGGTCAAGAGATACCAAAGGCTGACTCTTTCGCTTTTTTCCACCTGGATAACTTTAGTTTTCTCTCCACTCTTATCCCAGGAACAGAAAAATCTTCTGGTAAACCCTTCTTTTGAGCAGGGTTTTGCTGGCTGGAATTGCTGGTCAAATCAACCAGAGCATAACCAGCATGGTTTCCTGGTGACTGAGGAAGGGGCGGCTGAGGGACGACAGGCGGTGGCGATAAAAGGCTTCTCCCGAGCAGCCACTATTTTTGCCCTGGTGGAACCGGTGGTGCCCGGTGGTATTTATGAATTCACTTTCCGATATAAAAGTTCTATGACTTCAGGGAAAGCCTCTGCAGAGATAGCTTTTCAAACCACGAAAGAAGTGACTCCGGCTCTTTGGTACAGACACCAGGACTGGACAAAATCAGGGCCGCTTCTTCAGAAAACTGATGCCTGGGTTCTCTGCCAGCTAAAAACCACAGTACCTCTCGATAAGGCTATCGTAAAGATTGTGCCTAAAGTAAATGTTATCGGACAGTCTCTAGAAGATGTTTTCCTGATTGATGACGCTGTTTTTCGCCTAGTGAGTTCCCCTGAAAGCACTAGTAGTCAAATTAGTTCCGGGACAAATTTAGGTAAACCAGCCTCAGGAGATAACACTGAACTACTTTGGGGAAAAGCGCCAAATGTAATTCGCAATCCTGGGTTTGAACTCTCCACCGCTGACCACCAGCCTTTATACTGGCGAAGAAAATTCTCACCTGAAGAAATTACCAGCCTTGTTCAGAAAGTTTCCCCTATTGATGAACTGCCGGTAGCTAATGGCGATTTTGAAAAAGTTGATGGAGCAAGCGGGTTTTTCCCTTCGGCCAGAATTCAGAAACTTGGCCGGGTGAAGTTCCACAAGGACATCTGGAAAAAAGGCATTGACCTGAAGAGTTTTCGGGAAAAAGGATATTTTTCCAGCCAGGATGTTTTTCCGGCAGTGGAGGAAACTGTCACTCATTCTGGCGCCAGAGCATTTTCTTTCCAGGTAGAAAAAACCCTGGGATATTCCTGGAGTGAAGTGGTCTTTGACAACATGTTTGAAGTTCAGGCCAATCAAGATTACTTGTTAAATTTCTGGTATTTTCACCAGGGAAGCCAGCACTTTTCCGGTGCGCTTTGGATAAAGGCAGGGTCAATGTATGAAAAATTGCCTGATTTTTCCAACGAGAAAGAAGGGCATTGGCAACAACACTGGTTTTATTTCCGTTCAGAAGGATGGTCAGGCAAAGCAGCAATTCAGCTCTGGGGTATCTGTACGGAAAAAGGAGCAAGTGGCAAATTGGTATTTGACGATATCCGCGTGTATAAATTGGAGAGGTGGTGGGAGAAAGAAGTCAGCAAGGTGGTTCAAGCTGGCCGCCGGGGAGATAAAGCCCTGATGGTTAAGGGTCAAGCCGTTGCTTTTCTTTTGGCGAGCAGCCGTATTGGCATTGACTGGCATAAGGTGTATCGGCTCTCTGCCTGGGTAAAGGCAGAAAATGTGAGAGAGGGAAATTGGATTCAGGTGCGGTGGGAAAATTATGCCACTAAGTTTGACCTGAAAACCCTTGCCGTTTCGCCAGTATTCAATATCGCAGGCAGTTTTGACTGGAAACTAGTGAGCGGTAAATTGATACCACCACCAGGAGCGCAGTTTCTTACCGTGGAATTAAATGTCAGCGGTGGCCAGGGCTTCTGGCTGGTAGATGATTTTTTCCTGGACGGTTTTGGCGACCTGGAGATTGAATTTTTGTTCCCTCAGGCAGGATATGACAGCAAAGGCTATAAGGATATTGTGATCCGCACCAAGAAAAAGGCAGAAGTCCCTTTGGTTTTGGAAATCAGGGGAGCCGACTCAAGAAAGACAATAGCCAGCCGGAAAATGCTTTACTTGGGAATGGATTTATGGAATTGCCACTACTACGGGGTTGACTTCAGCGACTTGACCACGCCTGGTACTTACCTGGCCAGCCTTCATTGGGAAAACCACCAGTGGGTTTCGCCATCCTGGACAATCAACCCAGGCTTTTACCGGACATTGGCTAGAGACGGAGTGAAATATTTTTTCTATCAGCGCAGCGGCTACGAAGTGCCTGGCTGGCACAAAGCCTGTCACCTGGATGATGCCTGGGTAACTAGTTTCAATACTGTAGAGCGGTATGAGCATCGGAATTTAACCGGGGGCTGGTTTGATGCAGCTGATTTGAATAAATGGCTTGACCCGGCTGGTTGGTATCTCCGGGCAATTTGTAAAACCTATGATGGATTGAAGGATAACACTACCAGTTTCCTGCGGGGCAAATTTCCAGACATGGTAGAAGAAGCAACCTGGGGAGCTAATTACCTTAAACGCAGCTATCGGGGAAACGGCGAGTTTTATTACTGTGTGAAGATTCATGATATGCTTGCCCCTCCGGATGAAGACACCGATAACATTCCAGGTAACTTTGATGACCGGTGTGCCAATGTTGTCCTGCCTGAAACTTGCGCTACCATGGGACTGGCTGCGTTTGGTTTAACCTTAAAGAAACTAAAGGCACCAGAAACAGAAGAATATCTGAAAACGGCCCAGGATGCTTTCTCCTGGCAGACAAAGACACCAGCGATAGTTAAGAAACTTAAACTTACGCCCCTGGATAAAGATACTATTAACCTGAGTCTGGCTGCCTTAGACCTTTATCTGGCTACCAGCCAGAAACAATACCTGGATTATTGTCAAGAAAAAGTTACCGAGATAGCTGAAGCCTGCCTGGCTGGGCAGTATGTCCAACCGGCAGTGACTCCAAAAGGTTTTACTGAAGAAGCTAAACTGCTCCATTTCCTTGTTCCCCTTGAGGAATTTGCCCTGGTTTTTCCAGAGGACAAAGTAGCGGAAAAGTGTCGAGCAGCTCTCCGGTTAGTTACTGACCATCTAGCCAGAGCCTCTCGTCTCTCACCTCTGGGGCATACCCATCCCCTTACAGAGCCACTTTCACCTACCAGGATGTTCCTTTCACCCAGCCGGTCTAATACCTATATTCTTGCCTGCGCCTGGCATCTGGCGGCTGGTTTTAGAATTTTTAAAAATCCTGAGTTGTTAATAGCCGCTGAGAGAAATCTCCAATACATTCTTGGCCGGAACTACCATGGCGCCAGTTGTATGGCGCAAGTAGGCTGGAAATGGGGAGCCCACTTTACTTTTCTTTCTAACTGCCGAGGGAAGGAAGAAGGCATCATTCCTTTTGCCGTCAATAAGGGACACCCTCTGGGCGAACTTTTTTTCCGGAAGGATATGCCTTATGTGGTAATGCCAGGTTCTGTCTCTCCTTTGTTAATGCAGGAATGGAACCTAGAGGTTTATGGAGTCACCCAAAGTCTTCTGCTTAATGCCCTTACCAATATTGCTATCGGTTTGCATTAAAAGGGATTTCTGTTTCTTCTACCCACTGTTCTTGGTTAGTCAGGCTGGCTCCAATGTGGTAAAATAACGTTAAGATTCGTTGTGTTCGGGGCGTAGCGCAGTCCGGTTTAGCGCACCAGAATGGGGTTCTGGGGGTCCTCGGTTCAAATCCGAGCGCCCCGATCTAATCTTCTCTGCGAGGAGTTGGACCGAGGGGGGGAAATCCGAGGGTCAAACCCCGTCAGCTTACCTTAGCGCTTCCTCGTAGGGCTGGTGCGTCAGCTTACCTTAGAATAGTCTTTTCTCTGCAGAAATTATGATGGCTGATGCCCTGCGTTGACATCGTCGAGTTAACAGATTAATATTAGGTTAGCTAAAATAGTCAATCTCATTTGTTTGCTAAAAAGATGCCAAAACCAAGGAGAAATGAAAAAGATTTTCTCTACTGATATTTTCATCTCCGGAAAAGAGGGTTACTTTGCCACCCGGATACCAGCGCTGGCGAAAACAAATACAGGGATACTCCTGGCTTTTTGTGAAGCCAGGAAGTTTAATTTTGGAGACCCAGGTACGCCTGACAACCAGATAGCCCTGGTGGTAAAAAGAAGTAATTACGGCCGAAGAACCTGGTCTCAGATGAGGGCGGTGGAAGAAAAGCAGCCTTACTGGTCGGCGGCCAATCCTGCGCCGGTAGTTAACAGTAACACTGGTCGGTTACTGGTTCCTTGCTGGAAATCTGAACCTTAGGCTGTTTTTGCCCTCATCAGCAAGGACCAGGGGAAAACCTGGCAAAACAGTAGTCTTGTCCCAGGAAGCGTCAACGGTAACGAAGGTCAGTTGGCAGAACTGGGAGATAATAGGATACTGTTTGACTTCCGCCAGGAAAAAACCGAGGCCAGAGGAGTGTCTTTCAGTGAAGATGGTGGGTTTACTTGGGCATCAGTCTCTTACGGACAGAAGGTTACTCTGGTTCCCTGGGGACTAAAGAGCTTTGTCTGGGGACAGAAAACCTGGCTGGCTTGGACCGGACCGAAGGGACCAGGAAGAAATAATCTGGTTATTAGATTAAGTTCTGACAACGGAAAAACTCACTCGGAAGAATATTTGATTTTTCCAGGACCGGCAGCTTACTCTCAATTGGAAGACATTTCCGGACAGTAGCTGGGGATTATCTGGGAAAGAGAAAACTATCGGTTTATTACCTTCACCGTTGTGGCTTAGGAATGAGGTAGAGTGAGTTGGTTGGAGGGAAGGAGTCCTGAGAACTTTCAACAGCTGGTAGAATATTAACATGATAAGTCGGTGGTTAATTGGGGTAGGGTTAGGATTGGTTTTTCTCGGAGTAATTCTCAACCTGGCTCCGTGGCTGGTCAATTGGATTGGTCAGCTGCCCGGGGATATCCGGATAGAAAATGAAAGGATAAAAGTTTATGTGCCAATAACTTCCATGATTATTCTGAGTTTGCTACTTACCCTGCTTTTGAATCTGTTGGTCAGAAGGTAGAAGTTATGGCTGAGCTGAAAAATTCTCTAGAAAGATTTGTTGAAGCCCAGGCAGGTACTTACCGGCAAGCCCTGGACGAAATTAGAAGCGGCTGCAAACGCTCCCACTGGATGTGGTTTATTTTCCCTCAGATGAAAGGTCTAGGGCACAGTTCCACCGCCAACTATTACGCCATTCAATCTCTAGACGAAGCCAGGGAATATTTAGCCCATCCAGTGTTAGGCAAAAGACTGAAGGAATGCGCTGAAGCCCTGATGGCTTTAGAAAACCTTACAGTCTCAGAGATTTTTGGTTATCCGGATGACTTGAAGCTGCGGTCCTCTATGACGCTATTCTCCCTGGCCGCCGGACCAGGTTCAGTGTTTGAGAAGGTACTGGAAAAATACTTTAACGGTCAGAAGGACAGTCTCACCTTAAATCTTTTGGGATAGCAATTAGCAAATAGGAAAGTTTCCAGCCGGAGAAAGGTAAATCCGGGAAATGTTAAACATAATAGCTGGAGAGATTGCGGGTACTGCAGCTACTTCGCACTACTTACTACCTACGGCGAACGACCACTGCTCCCGCAATCTCTCCTCATCTATAATATACCTGCAGAAATCTCTGCCTGTCAACAGATGCCCAAAAAAGACCTCCGGGCCGGCATAGACATTGTAGAAGTCTCCAGGATTAGAAAGGCAGCCCAACGAGAGCGCTTTCTGAAACGCGTACTTACTCCGGAGGAAAGAACCATCATCGGTAACAACATACTCAAGATAGCCGTCAGTTTTGCTTTGAAAGAAGCAACCTGGAAAGCCCTTCCGCCAGCTTTTCAGAAAAAGACTTATTTCCAACAGATCAGGATTCTTTGGGATTGTCCGGGGTGCCAGATAGAAATTGCTGGTTGGAAAGGAAAGGTGAACGCCTCCTGGAACTATTGTCAGGATGTGATATTAGCGGTAGTGGTTTTATCCTGAAAGATGGCTGTGGGCCAAAGTATAAGTGTCCACCGCAATCCTCAACTCCTCGTCAGTCGGAATCACCAGAACCGCTATCTTGGACTCTTTCTGGCTGATGATTCTTTCTCCCTTGGCTTCCTGATTAGCCTGCTGGTCCAAAATGATACCAAGAGATTGAAGGTTGGACAAACTCCTTTCTCGCACCAAAGGAACATTCTCGCCGATGCCACCGGTGAAAACAATCGCATCAGTTTGTCCTAGGACTGCCAGGTAAGCCCCGATATACTTTCTTAGGCGGTAACAAAACATCTCAATGGCTAAATTGGCTTGCTGGTTACCTTTCTCCCGTTCGGCTAATAGATTGCGAAAATCGTTGGAAGTTCCCGAGATACCTAGCAGCCCGCTTTCCCGGTTAAGTAATCGGTTCAAAGCAGCCATTTCTATACCCAGCCGTTCTGCGAGAAAAAGGATAACTCCAGGGTCAATGTCTCCACTTCTGGTCCCCATAATCAGTCCTTCCAGCGGAGTCAAACCCATGCTGGTATCCACCGAACGGCCGTTGCGCACCGCGGTGACACTGCAACCATTCCCGAGATGGCAGGTAATAGCGTTGAGGTCGTACTTCCCCTTGCCCAGGAGCTCTGCGGCTCGTCTGGCCACATACCGATGAGAAGTCCCATGAAATCCGTAACGGCGGATGCCATGCTGGGTATAAAAACGAAAAGGGATGGCATAAAGATAAGCCACCTCTGGGATTGTCCGGTGAAAAGCGGTATCAAAAGAAGCTACCTGAACACAGTGACTGAAAACCCGTCTTGCCGCCTTGATTCCCGCAAGATTTGGCGGGTTGTGCAAGGGGGCCAGCTCTTGATACTCTTCAATCCTGGCGATGACATCTTCGGTTATAACCACGCTTCGGTCAAACCCTTCTCCGCCATGAACAACCCGGTGGCCTACCCCACCAATCTCTCTTATATCTTTGATCGCTGGGGGCGAACCGGAGAGTAGAGATTCAGTAATCAGTTTTAGTCCCTCATCATGGTTCTTTACCGGGCGTCTGGTTTCTGTAATCTGGTTGGCCACCTCCTGACGGAAAAAAGAAGTTTCTTCGCCGATTTTCTCCAGGAGTCCTTTGGCGACCAGGCTCTCCCCAGGCATCTGGAAAAGCTTATATTTGATGGAAGAACTGCCGCAGTTGATGGTTAAAATCTTCATTTTTCCCCACAAGATTTCACCGGTTCAAATGCCTGGCAATGAAACTAACCGCATCGCCCACCGTCTTCACCTGTAAAGCTGCATCTTCTTCCATCTCTATGTCAAACTCGTCCTCAAAGGCGGCCACCAGTTCTAAGCTTTGGACGCTTTCCGCACCCAGGTCCTCCACAAACCGACTTTCAGGCCTAATCATATCTTCATCAAGACCAAGCACCTGAGCAGTTACCTTCTTCACCCTGGCTTCAATTTCTCCATGGTCCATAGTCTCTCCTCTGTTTTTAAGTTCTCCTGGATTTTCTTATCATGGTTTGTCTCATCTCTCTGGTCAATTCATAAACTGTCCGGATAGCGCTTTCTTCTTCGCTACTCAACTCTCGTTTTCTCCGGGCCATGGCTGACCGAGCGGTTTCAATCATCATCTCCAAGCCAAAGCCTTTCATAAACTTGTTGTTCACATACCAGACAAAAGAAGGGAAGAACTTCGGGAGAATTCCTCCTGCCGTGATATTGCACATCACGCCAATGGAAGAACCAGTGTTAAAAAGGGTGCCAATACTGGTTTTGGTGTGATCTCCAAAAAAACTACCCACCTTCAGTTCACCAGTATCAACCAGCGTGCCGTTGACCGGCACACTTACTGTAGAGTAATCGTTTTTCAGGTCGCTGTTAGTGGTGAGAGCCCCCAAATTAACAAATTCACCGATATAAGAATGGCCGATAAACCCATCATGATACTTGTTTGAGTATCCATGGAAAATACTTTCTTCTACCTCGCCCCCAACCTTGCAGAGAGGACCAAAGCTATTACCTTCCCTGATGCTTGCTCCAGGCATAATTTCAGTTTTAGCCCCAATATAACAGGGACCTTCAACCCTGGCGTTAGGCAAAATCTTGGCTTTCTCCTCAATGTAAATGGGACCAGAATTAGTATCCAGAACCACCAGGGGATGAACTTCAGCTCCGGCTGCCAGATAAACCAGGTCAGTCGGACCGTAAATTATTGCCTGAGAGGCCAGTTTTCCCTGTAGTCCTCGCAATCCGGTGGCGGTGAAATCCTCTCGCAAAACCGACGGGTTATGGTGAATTAGTTGCCAAGGGTAGTCAATCATGATGGCCTGAACTGGCACCTTCGGCAGATTGCTCAGAATATCAGCCACTAATTGATCAAGGGAACCATTCCACAGTCTTCTTATGTTTTCCCGGCGAACCAAAGCGTAAACCAGACTATTTCCAGTTACATGGCCGGCTTCCCGGGTAGTATCCATAGGTGCCTCTCCGGTGATTAGCCAGCGACCATTGACCAAAAGAACATCGTTTTCAAATGTTTCCGGGTCATTCACCGGAAAAGGATATTTCTTCTTAACCAGCCCAGTTAGGTAATCCCGCACATAAAGACTTACCTTTGTCCCAGGAAGCCGAGGAAGGACACGATCAAGCAAAGTGTGAAAACCACAACGAAGTTCAAATACTGGTCTAAGGTAAGACAACGGTGTGAGATTAATCCAACCAGAGTCTTCAAAAATACAAATTCTCATTTTTCCCATCCTGTGAAGTAGTTTTTCAAACCTTAATCTGTCTGAAGACAGGTAACAGCTGCGACTGTGATTATGTCATCCACCGAAGCCCCTCGGGAAAGATCACTCACTGGTCGGGCAAATCCTTGAAGAATCGGGCCTAAAGCCTCAGCTTTAGCCAAATACTGGGTCAGTTTATAAGCAATGTTACCAGCATTAAGGTCTGGGAAAATTAGTACATTAGCCTGCCCTGCCACCAGGCTTGGCTCTTTCAATTTCTTCGCGGCCACTTTTGCCGAGAGAGCAGTATCTGCCTGGAATTCACCATCAAAGGCCAGTTCCGGAGCCATTTCCTTAGCCAGACTGACTGCCTGAACAACCTTATCCACCAAAGGATGGCTTGCGCTTCCTCGGGTAGAAAAAGAAAGGAAAGCAGTCAGGGGTTTCTTCCCCATTAACTTCTGGTAACTGCGAGCCGTAGCCAAACCTATTTCTGCCAGCGCTCGGCTATCCGGATCAATGTTCACGGCACAATCAGCATAGAAAAGAATCCGGCTGTCAGGAAGGACCATGATGAAATAACTGGAGGGCGTACTCAGTCCTTCTTGGTAACCAATAGTGAGAGAAGCCGCCTGAATCACCGAAGCGGTGGTGCTGGCTGCTCCGGCCACCATAGCCGCGGCTTTTCCCGTAGCGACCATCATTCCCCCGTAAATCATTTCTTTTTTCACTAATCTTTCCGCCACTGAGTCCTTTACATTCTGGCGTTTTTGCCTATAGGCCGCTACCAATTCGCCAAGGTCAGGCGCAGCGGCTGGGTCAATCACCTCTATTTTCTTTAAACTTATCCCAATACTTCTGGCGGCAGCCTCTATCTCTCCTAGCCGGCCCAAAACTACCGGCTGGGCAATCTTTTCCTCAGCCAAGCGAGTAGCCGCCTGGAGAATTCTGTGGTCCGTTCCCTCCGGAAGGACCAGTCGTTTTGGTTTTTCTTTAGCCTGTTGTCGCAATTGTTCAACCAAATTCATGGTGTCACCTGATAAAATTAAAAGATTTCCCGACCAAGTTTTTTCTCTGCTTCTTCACTGAACCGGTAATAAGCTGTTCTTGTCAGAGCGCTGGCGGCTGGCTCATCAAGGAAAACAGAAACCTTCGGATGAAACTGCAAGGCTGAAGCTGAGATGAGACTGGTCACAGGCCCTTCAATCGCCTTAGCTAACACTTCGGCTTTCTTCTCCCCGTTAACCAGAAGAATAATCTCTTTGGCTTCCAGAACTGTGCCCACTCCCATGGTGATGGCAAATTTTGGTACATCTTCTCTCCGGGCAAAAAATCTGGAGTTGTCGTTAATCGTCTGTTCATCCAGAGCCACCAGCCGGGTACGGGAAGCCAGGGAAGAACCAGGTTCGTTGAAACCGATGTGACCGTCTCCGCCTATTCCTAACACCTGGAGGTCAATCCCGCCTACTCGTTTGATTGCCTCTTCATATTCCCGGCAGAAAGCCTCTACATCTGGAGCTAGTCCATCAGGCACCCGGGTATTTCTCTTGTCTATGTCCAAGTGGTCAAACAAATTGGTATCCATAAAATAGCGGTAACTCTGCTCATGGGTCGGAGGTAGCCCATAATATTCGTCCAGGTTAAAACTGCGCACCAGTTTGAATGAAAAACCTTCTTCCTTGTGCATTCTGACCAATTCCCGATAAAGGCCAAGCGGAGTGGAACCGGTAGCCAATCCCAGAACAAGGTCTCTCTTAACTGTAAGCCTTTTTTTCACTAAAGCAGTGGCTTCCTTACTCATTTCCTCGTAAGTCTTCCTGATGATCACTCTCATTGGTTTCCTCCTCTGCCTTGGTTGTTTCTCCTAACTGTTTCAAACCTAGAGAAATCCTCTTGCTATCCGGGTCAATATTCAGAATCATCACATCAATTTTTTGACCTTTACGGAGCACCTCGGAGGGATGCTTAATTTCCTTGCTGGAAATGTTAGAGATGTGCAACAACCCGTCGATCCCCTTCTCAATTTCTACAAAAGCGCCAAAATCTGTTAAGTGGTAAACCTTTCCTTGGACAACCGTGCCCACCGGATAGCGCTTGACAATCTCTGGCCAAGGGTTAGGTTCTGTCTGCCGAAGGCTGAAAGAAATTTTCTGCTCTTCCTGTTTGATGTCCATCACCTTGAGAGTAAGCACATCCCCAGTGGCTAACATCTCAGAAGGATGTTTGACCCGACCAGTCCAGGAAAGTTCTGAGATGTGAAGTAGTCCTTCAATTCCATCTTCTATCTTTATAAAGGCACCATAATCAGTGATGTTGACCACCTTGCCTTCAACAATGCTACCCACAGGATACTTTTCTGAAACTGTGTCCCAGGGGTTAGGTGTCTTTTGCTTAAGACCAAAGGAAACCACTTGGCGCTCTAGGTTGACATCAAGGACAACCACTTCCACCTGGTCACCGACGCTCAAAATCTGAGAAGGATGGCTTAATCGGCTCCAGCTCATATCGTTGAGGTGAAGCAAGCCCATCACTCCTGGTTCCAATTCCAGGAAAGCGCCGTAGTCCACAATGTTACGGACCGTGGCTTTAACTAGCTGGCCCTTTTCCAGAGAGCGAAGGTATTCAACCTTTCGCTGTTCTTTCTCGTCTTCCAGATGTTTGCGTCGGGAAACGACCACATTTTTGCGGGCCGCATCAATCTTGATAATCTTGAAGAGCGAGGTCATGCCAACAAACTCCTGGGGATCGGTGAGAGGCTTGATATCAGTCTGGGAGCCGGGTAAAAAAGCGACGACACCGATATCCACCCGAAAGCCACCTTTTACTCGCTGAAAGATATACCCCTCCACCGGGATGTCTTGCTGGAAAGCATTTTCCACCTTTTCCCAGTTGACCACCACATCCGCTTTCTCCTTGGAAAGAGGAATGAGACCATTGGCATCTGGGTCAAGAGATTCCACTACCACATCCACTTCCATTCCCGGGGTAATACTGTCTTTATCGCGTTTAAACTCTTCCAGCAGCACCCGGCCTTCAGACTTATACCCGATGTCAATAATAACTTCGCCTTCGCTTACCCGGACAATCCTCCCTTTAATAAGAGAACCGGGTCTGAACGTCCGCAACTTTTCTTCCAACATCCTAGCGACTTCACCGCTACTCATCGGCGCTACCTCCTTTATTACTCACGCCTCGGCGACGTGGTTTTTCTCTGATAAACCAAATCGGTCACAAAAATCAAAAAATAACCGGTCAAACCGAAATCAAAGGAAAAATCTCCTGCCGGCTACCACCTTGAAGGTACCCGGTATCCATTATACCAGAAACTTTTTCTATGTCCAATCTCCACCTCATTTAGAATTTATGCCAGTAGCCGTCGCTACCTCACGTTCTTCCATGTTTCCCAGAATAATTCCTTGGGGCAAGAGCGCCAATTAGATCGATTATTCTCTGCCCAACTGAATGGTAGTCTTTTCCGGAAAATTTTATCGGGTTACCAACAAAAATTTTGATTTTCGTTGGCTTTATGAAGCGAGCCTTCGGGGGGAAGGCCCGATAGGCACCGTCAATAAACACCGGAATTACCGGTGCCCCAGTGTTCAGGGCAAGAAACCCTACTCCCGGCATTGCCTGAGCCAGCCGACCGTCTCGGCTCCTGGTGCCTTCTGGGAAAATCAAGAGCGGTTCGCCGGAAATAACCCGTTTATAGGCGTACCGGAGGGAGACTACCCCGATTTCTCTTCCAGCCGGGAAAGCACCAAGGAGCCTAAGAATGGCGGCAAAAACTGGATTGCGGAAAAGACTGGCTCGGGCAAAGTAGCCCAGCCGGCGAGGACAGATATAGCCCACCAGGGGTGGGTCAAGAAAACTGCTATGATTGGCAGCTATAATAAAAACCCCCTTCTTAGGGAAATTTTCCCTCCCCAAAACCTGCAAACGAAAATACAGCCGGAAGAAAAAAAATCCCAGGGCTTTAGCCGCAAAGAGAAAAAAGGTTTTCATCTTTTAGCCGGAGATTGAAAGAAACGTTGAAGAAGTATTTGGTATCGGGGATGGTGACGCAGGTTGGTCAAAGCAGGGTTTTTCTCCAAGCCTGCTTGGTGCCGATAACCTAATATCAAGGCGATTTCCAGGCAAGCCAAGGCCCGGGGTAAATCACTCAGGACAGAATAGTCGCAGGCAAGGTAGTAATAAACCAAAGGGTCTTCAGGTCTTGCCTGCCGCCAGAGATGGTGAATCCTAAGAGCTTTCTGGTGTAATCCCTCCTGGTAGTAGAGTTTTCCTAATTCTTGGTAAACTTCAACAAACCCTGGAGCGCGGTGAAGAATTCTTTCATAAAAGTGCTGCCGGTATAGCCGCCCCAGAGAGACTTTCTTTTGGCCAAGATGTCTTTTCATCTTAAGACCAGGTTTTTACGCGTATTTTTCTGGTGGTCAGATTACAAACAGGATTATTCCGACCAGAAGAAGCCAGCTGGTAAGAATGATGGCGAGAACCAGGTAACGCCTCCTCAGAGAAGTTTTTCTGGCAAAGACATAACCTAACCAGCCATAAACAAATAACCCAGATGATACACCCAGAAGCATTGGCTGCCAGTAAATCCTCAGACTGTCAAGATATCTTCCCACAAGGTAATCCCCACCACTTTTGCTTTCAACACAGTTACCCGACGACGATTAGGTACCAAGCCATCCTGCTTCACTCGCAACAAATATTCCTGTCTGGTTAAACTTGTTTCTGACAGGTCAAAAGCATCGGCTTGACTCAAGGTGACAGTAGTTTCATCCTCAGCCACCAGGGTACCAAGATATATCCACCGGCTGTCAGTATCCAGAAGTATTACCTTGTTTCCATAGCGCTCAAGGAGACCTTCCATAAGATTTAGCTGGTCTTATCCTGGAGAAAAATCCCGTTCCCGTCTTGACTGAAGGTAAAGAGTGACCGGACCGTCATTGTGAATCTCTACCAGCATGTAACTGCCGAAAATACCGCTGACTACTCCTGGAACCTCTTGGGTTAACCTGGTAACAAACTTTTCAAAAAGAGGCCTGGCCTTTTCTGCCGGTGCCGCCTGGGTGAAATCCGGCCGGCAGCCACGGCTACAGTCCCCGTAAAGAGTGAACTGGGAAACCACCATAAGACCGCCTCTGACCTGGTTTAAAGACAGGTTCATCTTGCCCTGTTCGTCAGGGAA
>JAMWDF010000197.1 GCA_023818865.1 Candidatus Omnitrophota bacterium | reverse complement strand
AGGCGTGTTGCCCGGGACAGCTATCATGTCCAGCCCGACAGAGCAAATTGCAGTAAGGGCTTCCAGTTTATCCAGGGTAAGAGAACGACGCCTGACTGCCCGGGCCATACCTGCGTCCTCAGTCACCGGGATGAATGTTCCACTAATCCCGCCAATATTACCTGTAGCCATCGCTCCACCCTTTTTGACTGCATCTATTAATAAAGCCAGGGCAGTGGTAGTACCATGAGTTCCCACTGACTCAATTCCGAATGCTTGGAGGATATCGGCTACCGAATCCCCTGGGGCAGTTGTAGGGGCAAGAGAAAGGTCAACAATGCCAAAGGGGACGGCCAGGTTTTTCGCCAGTTCCCGACCGATAAGCTCTCCAGCCCGAGTGATTTTGAAGACCGTCCGTTTGACAATTTCTGATAGCTCAGTCAGGTCGCAATCTGGATTTTTTTCTACGACGCTTCTTACCACTCCCGGCCCGCTGATGCCGATATTGAGGGAAAAATCAGGTTCTCCCACTCCATGGAAAGCGCCAGCCATGAAAGGGTTATCCTCAGGTGCATTAACATACACAGCCAGTCTGGCACACCCGCTTCCCCTTTCCGTTTTATGAGCAATTTGGAGGATGATAGGGCCGAGCAGGTTGATGGCCTCCATATTCATCCCAGAGGCGGTAGAGCCAGCATTAATGAAGGAGCAGATTCGTTTCGTCTGGGAAAGAATTTCAGGAAGGCAGTTTAGCAGAATTCTATCAGATCGGGTTAATCCTTTCTGACAGAGGCATCCAAACCCGCCAATAAAATCAATGCCGGCAGTTTCAGCTGCCTGGTCAAGTACCTGGGCCATTCTTAGGTATTTCCCCGGTGTGGCGTGGCTTTCCATAATTAGACTGACTGGGGTAACGGCAATTCGTTTATTCACGATCGGGATGCCGTACTTAATTTCTAACCTGGCCGACTCTGAGACAAGGCGACGTCCAAAATCAGTAATTCTCTTAGCAACCTGGCTGGCGAAGGTAGAAAAATTGGTAGCCACCAGGTCCTTGAGATTAATACCCAAAGTGGTAGTGCGAATGTCCAAATGGTGGGAGAGAATCATCCGGGCGGTTTCGTAGACTTCATCAACTGTGATACTCATGGCTGGGAAAAGAGGTGACCTGTTGTTAGAGGCGGTGCATCATTTTGAAAATGTTTTCATGTTGAATTTGAATGGATAAGTTTAGTTTCTTGCCCAAACTCTGCAGTTTTTGGCAAAGCGTTTCCAAACTGAACTTTGCTTCCTTCATATCCACCAGCATGACCATGACAAAATATTTGTCCATGATTTTTTGGCTGATATCTTCAATATTGACCCCGGCCCGGTAGAGCAAAGTGGCGATGCGGGCGACAATCCCTTTTTGGTCACGGCCGATAACACTGACGAAAAGCAACTCCTTCGGGGCCAAAGTTTTCTCCAATGTGGGAGATGAACAGACAAGTTCTTCCTTGGAGATTAACCTGCCTGGTCTCTTTTTCTCCTGGTATTTCCTGTTTAGTCTAGCCGGAAATGAACCTTCCTGGCCATGGGGTAGGCTGGTTTTTCGGCTGGCATTGGTCCCTTGGGGTTAATCGATAACCTGCTTTCCTCAATTCCCTCATTAACCAGGAATGTTTTTACTGCTTCGGCTCTCCGCTGGGAGAGTTTTAAATTATAGTCTTGTTTTCCCTCCGGAGAAGCATAACCTTCCAGGCAGACCTTAACTTCTGGATATCTTTTCAAAACCTCAGCATTGTGTTTCAAGCTATCTTGAGCCAGAGAGGTCAGTTTAGCACTGTCATAAGGAAAGTAGACATCCCGGATGTCCAGATAGACCTTCTTTTCTACGATTTTCTCTACGATTTTCTCTTTGACCACCGGTTTTTCCACGACCCTTTCCACGATTTTTTCCTGGACGACTGGTTTTTCAATGATTTTCTCTACAATTTTTTCCTGGATAACTGGTTTTTCAATGATTTTCTCTACAATTTTTTCCTGGATAACTGGTTTTTCCACGATCTTCTCTATGACCTTAGGCTGAGGGGGCGCAGGCGGAGGAGTCACCACAGGTTGTCTGCTCTCTGGTTCTCTCACATAAATATAGCCGCGGTTACCCCAGGGTTCATCCTTAGCCGTGCTTTTATCGGAAGGCCACCACCAGGTTCCCCCGCGTTCCTTATCCTCCACCAGTTCTGGCCTGGCTCCTGACTTTCCCCACCACGAAAAATCCTTGGTTACCCGCGGTACATCCTGAAAGAATGATGAGCAGACTCCCTAAGCCCAAAACTACCCCTGTTTTCAGTTCCATTACTTCCCCCCTTTGTTTTATCGAATTCTACTATTTCTGAGCCTCTATGTCAATGGCTAATTTAGACAATCAGCAAAAGGAAATTTATAAACCAATTTGTCCGAGTTTTTCCTCCAGGCAAAACTACTTTTTGACAACTTAGCGGAGAATAAAGTATTCTCCTGCTTATCCCCAGAGGAAGAAAGGATGAGCAAACAAATTAGCTACTGGATTTACTTGTTCCCAGCCGTGATGGATTTTTCCCTTGTCGGTCTTGGGGTTTTTTCTACGGTAAAAGCTATCAATTTAGGCGCTGGACCAGTTGCCCTGGGGCTACTTGGGACAGCCTGGGGTACCGGTTATGCCTTGACCAGTCTGGGGCTTGTCCAGTTGTCTGATGTGGCCAGAGCAGATTTTTTTATGAAAGGAAGCGCCTTTGCTTTCATTGTTCTTGCGATAGGGATGACCCTGGCTGGTTCTACCGGAATGCTAATTTTCCTTTCCTGGTTGACCGGGATAAGCTGTGCCTTTTTCTTTATTGGCTTCCAGTTGTCCATGTCCCAATTAGCGCGACTGTCAACTGCGGCCTCAGTAGCAGCCTATAATCTTTCCTGGAGCCTTGGTTTTGCCTGTGGTTCTCTCGCCGAGAGCTTCCTATTTTCCCACGGGTCGCTGGTGGCTGTAAGTCCAGTAATTTTTGGTTCATTTCTGGTAATTGGCGGTTTGCAATTAATTGAGAAGAAAAAAAACCTGGGAAAGATAATTCCGGAGATTGAGGCAGGAAAAAACCAGAGAGGAAATAGCCCTTTCTTGCAAATGGGGTGGACTGGATTGGCGGCAGTAGCCTTTCTCGGGGCCGGTTTTCGCTATCTTTTTCCAGAAATCTCAATCAGGTACTTTTCTTTACCCCTCAGAGAAACCGGCCTCCTTTTTTTCCTTTTTTTCCTGATGCAGTCAATCGTTGGGCTTTTTCTTCACCGACGGTTTTCCTGGCAGTATCAATTATGGCCTCTGGTGGGAAACGGAGTTTTAGGAATAGCTGGTTGTTTGCTGGCAATCGTTTTAGGAGGTAAGCCTGGTCTAGTTGCTTTTGTCATTCTACTGGGATTATACTCAGGTTATGGGTTCTTTTACGGTGTTTTTTACTCATTGGACAGTTACCAATGCGGGCGGAATATCAGTGTAAACGAGTCTATTGTTGGGTTGACCGGGATAGTTGGC
Organism: Candidatus Omnitrophota bacterium; assembly: GCA_023818865.1. Taxonomy (GTDB): domain Bacteria; phylum Ratteibacteria; class UBA8468; order B48-G9; family DSTR01; genus JAMWDF01. The sequence continues at coordinate 874 of JAMWDF010000197.1, read as the reverse complement.
CCCCTAATGATGGGGTTGACTTTGAAGAAAGGATTTGCGGGTTACTTGGGTGTTTGCGCGGTCATTATCTTTAGTGCTGTTGTTTGGCAAGTGCTCTTAGGTCCTTCAAGAAAAATAAGAGCAGGAGGGAGAAATGATTGTGGTGATGAAGCCAGGCTCCAGTAAGAAAGAAGTTAACTGCGTGATTAGGCAAATTGAACGTTTGGGTTTCAAAGCCCATCCCATCTTTGGTGTAACCAGGACAGTAATTGGGGCCATTGGTGATGATCGGGACAAGCATCTCCTTCAATCCCTGGCCGGGTTATCTTCGGTAGAGCAACTGGTGCCGATTCTGCAGCCTTTCAAACTGGCCAGCCGCGAGTTCAAACCCCAGGCTTCAATCATCAGGGTGAAAAAAGCAGTCTTTGGGGGACCATATTTTGGATTAATTGCCGGACCTTGTACGGTGGAAAGCGAAAGGCAGTTAATGGAAACAGCTGTTAACGTCGCTCGGGCAGGCGCCAAAATGCTGAGAGGCGGGGCGTTCAAACCGAGAACCTCGCCTTATTCCTTTCAAGGGCTTGAAGAAAAAGGACTGAAATTTCTGGCCAAGGCGAGGGAAAAAACTGGGCTACCTTTTGTCACGGAAGTCTTGAATCCGGAAGATGTTCCCTTAGTGGGCAGTTATGCTGATGTTCTACAGATTGGGGCGAGAAATGCCAAGAATTTTTCTTTATTGCGCCGGGTAGGAAAATTGGGAAAGCCGGTCTTACTCAAGCGCGGTCCAGCAATGACCCTTCAAGAGTTCGTGATGTCCGCTGAGTACCTTCCCGCCGAAGGTGGCCACAAGGTGATTCTTTGCGAACGGGGCATGAGGACATTTGAAACGGCGACC
>JAMWDF010000196.1 GCA_023818865.1 Candidatus Omnitrophota bacterium | reverse complement strand
GGACTGGATAAAGACCCAGGCGCGATTGAGCGAGTAAAGAAGAAATTTGGTGGAGTCAAAGATTTTACTGCCATCCATGGAGGTTTTGAGAAAATGAAAGAATTTCTTGCCCGAGAAGGCGTCAATGCCGTTGATGGTGTTCTTTTTGATCTGGGGATTTCCACTGAACAATTGAAGTCAGAGAGAGGTTTCAGTTTCCAGGTTGACGCTCCTTTAGATATGCGTTTTGATTCCTCGGGAGGTATTACCGCCGCAGATATTCTAAATGAGAGTCATCCAGAGGAGTTGGTGAGGATTTTTTCTGAATTTGGGGAGATAAGAGGCTCGAGAAAATTAGTCAAACTCATAGTAGAAAGAAGGAAAAAGCGACCCTTTGTCCGAACCGGTGAGTTGGTTGAACTTATTTGTCAATCTTTCAAAAGGTATCGGCGGAAACACCCGGCCACCCTTTTTTTTCAGGCTTTGAGAATCGCGGTAAACGATGAGCTTGAGTGTCTTCGGTGCGGCCTTCATCAGGCGCGAGAAACACTGAAGAAATCAGGCAGATTGGTGGTCATCAGCTTTCATTCCCTTGAGGATAGAATAGTCAAACATTTTTTTCGCCAATGTGATGACCTCAAGGTGCTCACTCCCAAGCCGGAAAGGGTGGATCGCAACACTGTGGCAATTCACCCTGAAAGCCGGAGTGCTAAATTGAGGGTTGCGGAGAAAGTATGAAGCGCCGAAAGTGGATTGACTTTAATGACTGGTCCATTTTCTCCTTGGTGGTTGCCTTGTTGCTTATCACTTTTGTTCTTCTTTTTTCTGAGTTAATTGATTGCGGATATGAGATAGAAAGTGCCAAGCGAGCTTATCAGGAGGCCCTGGCAAGAAATGAATATTACCGGACTGAAGAACTCAAATTGACTGCTCTTCCAGAGTTACTCCAAAAGGTCAAAGAATTCGGTTTAATTCTTCAGGTTCCTGAATCTTGGTCTTGGCTTAAGTTAGATGAAGTTGGGGAAACGGAATGCTCGGGAAGATGAATACATACCAGCCCAAGCATCTTGATGCTCTATTTGTTAAAAGAATGACGGTTGTCCGTGGTTGTTTTCTTTTCCTGTTCACTGTTATTTTCTGCGGGTTAGTTTATCGGCAGATCCTTCGCCCTGCTGAGTCGCCTGGGAAGATTGTCCGGTTGGAAATTCCGGTAGCCCGGGGAAGGATTCTTGATCGAAATGGCACAGTGCTGGCTACCAGTTTGCCAGCTTACGGACTTTATCTGGATTACTGGGCAATCCGAGAGCAGGAAAAAAAGGAACCGACCTATCAACAACACTTGAAAAGTATTCTTAAGACAACACTGAGAATGACCGATGGGGAAATAGAAGAACGGACCCGACCTCCTTATCCACTGGTGCGGAGAATTTTGTCTCTCTCAGAGTATGAAGAACTAACGAAGGCTAATTTGCCAGGGCTTGTTTTCGTGAAAGCTTATCAACGAGTCTATCCCTTTGGACCACTAGCGGCTCACCTTTTAGGTTTTACAGGTAATGATGGAGAAGGATTGGAAGGCCTGGAGTTATTTTATGATAGTTTCTTGAAGGGTAAGGATGGACTATCACTGGTTCCAAGAGATGGACAGGGCTCTCTTGTGCCTTCTCTGGAAAGGGTATTGCGTTTTCCGGAGCCAGGCGGGGACCTTACCTTGACAATTGATTTTACCATTCAAAGCATCTTGGAGCAGGAGCTAGAAAAGGGACAAAAGCTTTTCAATCCTTTAAACATCGTGGGAATAGTAATGGAAGCTACCACCGGTGAGATTCTGGCTCTGGCTAACCGGCCGGCCTATGACCCGAATCAGTTTGGCCGCTGCCCGGCGGCTTATCGACGAAACAAAGCCGTGACCGACTATTTTGAACCAGGTTCTATCTTCAAGATAGTGACGGCGGCTGCTTGTTTGGAGGAGAAGGTTGCCCGGCTGGGTCAAACAATATTTTGCGAGAATGGACGTTGGTATGTAAGAGAACACTGGCTACATGATGTTCATCCTTACGGAAATCTTACCTTTGAGCAGGTAATCATTAAATCCAGTAATATCGGAACAGTGAAACTGGCGATGCGCCTTGAAGAAGAAAGGCTTTATCACTACTGCCGGTTATTCGGTTTTGGACAACTTACTGGAATTGACCTGCCAGGAGAAATACCTGGAGTTCTAAGAGACCTCAGTGATTGGTCTAGTTATTCTATCACGGCTGTGCCCATCGGTCAGGAAGTGGGGATTACTGCGCTGCAGGCGGTCAGAGCCATGGCTGTTCTGGCCAATGGTGGTTCTTTGGTTAAACCTCAGATCACCCGACAACTGAAGGTAGGCGGTACCCGGATTCCGGTTTATACTGAAAGACAGCCGGTGCGTATCCTTTCTGAGGAAACCTGCCAGATTCTTTCTCGTATCCTAGAAAAAGTTGTTTCCTCAGAGGGAACTGCTGTCAGGGCGTTCATCCCGGGATATCACATCTGCGGGAAAACAGGCACAGCTCAGAAGGTTGTTGGCAGGAAATATTCCTCTCAGGTGGTCGCTTCCTTTGTTGGGTATCTGGTTCATCCGCAGGCAAAACTGGTAGTGCTAATTAGCGTTGACGAACCCAAAGGCGCTCAGTTTGGTGGAGTCGTAGCTGCTCCTATCTTTCACGATGTCGTCTGGAGAATCATCCAATACAAGAAGTTGCCACCGCAAGGTGATCAAGAGATAGTTTCCTCCTTCGGTGGAAATTCCTCCACGAACTGAGGGATAGACATCGATGAGATTAAAAGAGTTACTGAAGGGCATTACGGTGCGCCGGTCATTTAACTTTTCCAACGCGGAGGTAGCTGGTCTGGCTTATGATTCCCGAAAGGTGAGACCAGGGTACCTTTTTGTGGCGATAAGCGGCACTAAGCAGGATGGACATGCCTATATCCAGGACGCTTTACTCCGAGGTGCGGAAGTGGTTGTGGTAGAAAAAAAGGACATAGTTTTTCCCAATAAGGTGGTGGGCCTTCTTGTGGATAACAGTCGCGAGGCACTTGCTGTTCTTTCAACCAATTTCTTCCGGGAGCCTTCTCGCCGCCTCAAAGTTATAGGCATTACCGGGACAAAAGGCAAGACAACCACCGCCTACCTTGTCCATAACCTACACCAGACAGCCGGGGAAAAATGTGGGTTAATCGGAACCATTGCTTACCAGATTGGAGAGCGACAAATTGCCTCTTACAATACTACTCCGGAGAGTTTAGACCTTCAGGAGATGATGTCGGAAACGGAGAAGGCTGGCTGCCAAACAGTGGTAATGGAAGTTTCTTCCCATGGCAGCGACCAAGGCCGGGTGGCTGGGATTCATTTTGACTCCGGTTTATTAACCAATGTTTCCAGCCACGAGCATCTTGATTACCATGGTAGTTTCGCTAAGTACCTTGAGGCAAAAATAAAATTTTTTAAAGAGTACCTGGCTACTAGTGCCAAAGAAGAAAAACTTGCCCTGATAAATCTTGATGATCCTTCAGCAAGCCATTTTCTTCGCTCACTGAAAGAGAAAAATGTCAGGGTAGTAACCTGGGGAAAAAATAAAAAGGCTGATGTGATTCTTCTTTCTTACTTCCTCGGTGAGTCAGCTACGGTCCTGGATGTTTCTCTGCAGGGGAAAAAGGAGAGATTTTCTTCGCCTTTGAAAGGGTTGGGGAATGTTTTCAACCTGGTTCTTTTAGTTGCTTACGGGTGGGCCAGACACTTCCCTTTGGAATTGATTCACAAAAGTTTGGTCCACAGTCCGACTATTCCCGGTCGGTTCGAGATGATTGATGAAGGACAACCCTTTTCCGTAGTGGTTGATTATGCTCATACGGCTGATTCTTTGCGTTCCCTTCTTGTCTCGGTTAGGGCGATGAAACCCAGAAGGGTTATCCTTGTTTTTGGCTGCGGGGGGGACCGGGATCGTAGCAAGAGACCATTGATGGGAAAAGTAGCGGCCAGGCTGGCTGACCTGGTAATTATTACTTCTGACAACCCCCGGAGTGAAGATCCTTTCCGAATTATCCAGGACATTAGAAAAGGAATACCGTTTTTTCAGCGGCGAAGGACAGTGGTGATTATGGACAGAAGAAAAGCCATTCAGGATGCTCTGGAACTGGCTCAGAAAGGTGATTTTGTCGTAATTGCTGGAAAGGGACATGAAACCTATCAAATTTTCCGGGAAACAGTAGTTCCGTTTGATGACCGAATTGAAGCCAGGAAGGTTTTGGAGCGGTTATTGTCCAGAGATGAAATAAAAAGTGGGGAAAGTTTGTGATTCCGGTTAAGTTGGGGCAAATCTGTCGCTGGTGTCGCGGTCGGCTCACCAAGGGCGATCCGGAAAAATTGGTGCAGGCGGTCAGCACCGATAGTCGGACGATCAAACCTGGTTCAGTTTTTGTGGCTCTGACCGGAGAAAAATTTGACGG
>JAMWDF010000195.1 GCA_023818865.1 Candidatus Omnitrophota bacterium | reverse complement strand
GGTGAAGGAAATTCTGGAGAGACAACCAACCAAGAATCTGGTTTTTCTTGACGTCACCAGACTTTACACAGATTTAATGGCTTTACCCGGAGTAGAAAGAGTTACCTTGAGAAAAATCTTGCCTAATCGCCTGAAAGTGGTGCTCAACCAGCGTTCCCCCTGGGTAAGAATTATTGCTGCCGAGGAATACTATATCGACAAAGAAGGCTGGGTAGTGGTTGCACCAGATCGGTCTCCAGAACTCACGGTAAAAGGCTTAATAGTTGAAAACAACCGGGTGCAGCCCTCCGAGGCCTTCAAGTTGATAATTATCCAGGAACTGGAAAAGTGGTATAATTATTACCAGGTCAGTTCACTGTTTCCCTTGGAAGAAATAGACATAAGTGACCCAGATAGAATAATTCTCCGACAGGGCCAAAAGGAAATTTATCTTCATCCGGAGAATCTTCAAACTGGTCTGGGAAAATTAAAACAGATGCTGAGAAAATGTGCAGAGGAGAAAATCCAGTGGGAGTATATTGACGCGCGTTTTAAAGAGATTTATTTAAAGCCTCGTAATGAACGAACAGATAATCACCGCTCTTGACATAGGCAGCAAGAAAATTTTCGCCATCAGCGGTCTGCTAACTGATAGCGATATTCAGACTATCGGAGCAGAAGTTCTCTATCCATCCACTGATGTGGTTAAGCAAGGCCGCATCGTCGCTGTGGATGACTTTACCAATGAGATTTTGGAACTCTTTGAGCGAATGCACCAGATAACCGAGGAAAAAATTACCTGGGTGGTCATTGGAGTTAGTGGCCCCCATGTCTACGGACAACCGTACCAGGAAACCTTAAAGATTGAACCGAGCGGCCGAGAAATTACCGAAGAAGACATTCAAGAAATAGAACGTCGAGTGAGAGCCCAAGCCTTAGGGGAAGACCAAGCCAGCCGTCTGATTCTCCATGTTTTGCCTCAGGAATACATTATTGATTATCAAGGTCGGACTCGGAAGGCTCCTCTGGGCTTGCACGCTCATACCCTGGAGTCCAGAGTGCATATCATTACCGCTGCAGCCAATCCTGTCCAGGATATTATGCACTGTCTGAAAAAAATTGGCATTGAAGTGGAATACATCTATCCCAATGCCTGGGCCGCGGCTGAAGCTGTGGTGACTGATGAGGAGAAAAGACAGGGAACGTTAGTGATTGACCTTGGCCATGGAACGACTAACCTTGCCATATACAAGGACAATTGTCTGGTAACTACTTTTTCTCTACCTGTGGGAGGAATTCATATAGATAATGACCTTTGTGCCTTACTTCATGTGCCAGGTGACTACGCTGAGGAAATTAAAAGAAACCATGGATATTGTAACTACGAGAATCTGGTCGCCGAGAGGAATCAGATTCTCAGCGAGGAAATTGAAGCTTTCACTGTCTCTGGCCGGCTGACCAGGAAAATAACAGTGGGCGACGTTTCCCGGATTGTTACCGACCGGGTTCAAGATATTTTGGAGAACTTTGTCCTGCCGAAGGTGGAAAGAACGAGGCTTCTTCCTCGGCTGAGCGCGGGTGTAGTGATTACAGGAGGAGGAGCCAGGTTGAAAGGAATATTGAAGTTATGTGAACAAGTGTTTAGATTGCCAGTGAGAATTGGGGTCCCTCGGAGAATTAATGGACTGGATAGGAATCTTGCGACTCCGGCTTTCTCGGTCGGGATCGGCCTTCTTCTTTTAGCAGCCCAAGCCAGTCACACCAGTACTCCTTCATCCTGGTGGGAGCGGTTACTAGAAAAACTGGGGCGCAAAAAGCGGAAATAGCCAAAAGCGCGGCCCGGAGATGAGTTAAATCCGGATAAAAACTCAGGGACCAAGGGCAAAAGAGGGAGGGGGCAATTATGGTCAATGTGATTGAAGAAAACAGCGAAAATTCTGTAAAAATAAGGGTGGTGGGAGTCGGGAATGCTGGTTGCAGCATCATCACCCGTATTTTTGACCATATTCAAGGGGTAGATTTCATTGCGATTAACACTGACGGCAACAGTTTGAAATTCAATAAAGCTCACGTCAAGATACATATCGGGGAAAAGACCACCGGTGGTGGCGGAACAGGCCGGGATCCTGAAAAAGGTAAGTTTGCCGCCAACGAAGATCGGACTAAGATTGAAGATGTGGTCAAGAACTCAGGGATAGTCTTTTTGGTTGCTGGACTGGGCGGGGGAACAGGAACTGGTAGCTCACCGGTGGTAGCCAGAATTGCTAAAGACCTTCAGTCAATTGTGATTGCCTTAGTAGTCACTCCCTTTGCCTTTGAAGGATTGAAAAAGATGGAACAGGCAAGAAACGGGTTAGAAGTCCTGGAAAAGAACGTAGATACACTCATCTATTTATCCAACCAACGTTTGGCAGAGATTGTGGACAAATCTACGGCTATGACTCAGGCATTTGCCAAAGTGGATGAGGTAGTCTCCAGAACCGTGTCTTCCCTCTCTGATTTGATCAACAAGACAAATCCAACCTTGATTGATATTGATTACGCTGACATCTGTGCTATGGTCAATGATGCCGGCCGGGGTATCGTCGGCCTGTGATATGGCCAGGGAGAAGGGAGAGTTGAGAAGGCTGCTCGCTCCGCGATTGAAGACCCGCTGATAGAAAAATCCGAGATGATGGAAGCCAAAAGGATTTTAATAAGCATCACTGGCAGTCCGGACCTAACCCTGTTTGAAGTTCAAGAAGCAATGGATATGATTCAAACTCGGATTTCCGCTGATACCCGGGAGGTGGGGGTAACTCTGGATGCAAAGCTGAAAAACGAGGTGAAGATAACCCTTTTAGCCACCGGGCTGGGCAAGCCATCCGGAGAGGCCAGGAAGGAAGAAAAACCAAGCAGACAGCAAGCAACTCTACTGACTGAGGAAAACCAGGAGATGATTGACCTACCACCTATGCTCCGAAAACAGATAGTTAACAAGAAAGGAGAGGCTCCTTGATGAAACTTGGCATATGCAACGAAATGTTTACCGACTGGTCCTTACCTGAAATTTTCGCCTTCGTTGCCCAGACCGGTTATCAGGGCATAGAAATCGCGCCATTCACCTTGGCTGATTCAGTAAAGGAAATTACCTCTGGACAGCGAAAACAAATTCGTACCCTGGCTAAACAGTATCATCTGGGCGTCATTGGGACCCACTGGCTGTTGGTCAAACCAGAAGGACTATCCCTCACCGCCCCAGACAGTTCTATCCGGGGAAAGACCTCTCAATACCTGCAAGATTTAGTAGTCTTCACCGAAGAAATCGGAGGAGAAATAATGGTTCTTGGCTCACCCCGACAACGTTCAAGACAGCCACAACAGACCGAGGAAGAAGTAACGCGTTATTTGAGTGAATGCCTCAGTCCAGCCATGGAAGAAGCCAGGCATCGTGGCGTGGTTATTTGCCTGGAGCCTCTCTCGCGGCAGGAAACAAATTTCATCAACACCGCGGAGCAAGCTATAGAATTCATCCGGAAACTTGGCCACCCTTCGTTGGCTCTCATTCTTGATGTTAAAGCCATGAGTGACGAAGATAAACCCATTCCAGATATTGTTCGGGCGGCGAAACAATACCTCCGCCATTTTCACCTAAACGATACCAATCTTCTCGGACCTGGTTGGGGCCAAGTTGATTTTCAACCAATTATTGGTGCCTTACGAGAAATAAATTATCAGCACTGGGCCTCGGTGGAAGTCTTTGACTTCTCTCCTGGGGCGGAAAATATTGCCAGACATAGTTATCAGTATCTTTCCCAAGTTCTTTCCGCTGGAGAAAAAAATTAACGAAATAGGAGGAAATATGCCACCAATCAAGACAGGCATCGCCGGACTTGGACGAAGCGGCTGGAATATTCATGCTCGGTTAATCTCGCAAGTACCGGAACTTTTTCAGATAACTGCGGTTTGCGACCCAGAAAAAAGCCGCCTCAGTGAGGCGGAAAGTAATTTTGGCTGTCGTTGCTATGGGTCTTTTGAACAGATGCTTAAGGAAAAAGAGATGGAACTGGTAGTGATAGCCACTCCTTCCTACTTACACAGTAAGAACTCCATCCAGGCCTTAAAAGCCGGTTTTCATGTTGTCTGCGAAAAACCAATGGCTTTATCGGTTAGAGACGCTGAAGCGATGATTGCTACGGCCCGCAGCTCCAGGAAAAAACTGGCGGTCTTTCACAACCGTCGGTATGCCCCTGATTTCCTTAAAGTGAAGGAGGTAATAACTTCAGGAAAGCTGGGCCGAATTCTTTTGATTCGGATGGCTTGGCATAATTTCAGTCGGAGGTGGGACTGGCAAACACTGAGGAAATTTGGAGGAGGAACACTGAACAATACTGGTCCGCACGCTATTGACCAGGCGTTGCAACTTTTCGGTGGTAAAAAACCAGAACTTTTCTGCGTGATGGACCGCGTGCTCACTTTAGGAGATGCTGATGACCATGTGAA
>JAMWDF010000014.1 GCA_023818865.1 Candidatus Omnitrophota bacterium | reverse complement strand
GGGGGAGGTCACGATGAGCGGGAACAAACGCTCAATCAACTCCTGAGTGAAATGGATGGTTTTGAATCACATGAAGAAGTAATAGTTATGGCTGCAACAAATCGGCCAGATGTTTTAGATGCTGCTTTATTACGTCCTGGAAGATTTGATCGTCGTGTAACTTTAGATTTACCTGATATTAATGATCGCGAAGAAATTTTGAAAGTTCATGCCTGAACTTTCAAAATTTCTTGGCTCTGAATTCCAAGGACAATATCTTTCTGATTATCTGAGGCCTAGCTATCAGGAAAAAATTCCAGTTTTTCACCTGGTGGGTGGTCTGGACAAACTGTGGGAAAAAGAAGTTACGCTTCAGGATCCTCAGGATGGATTGCCTGTTTCTCTAGAAAAATGGGTGAAAGAAGAAAGACTTTTCTGTCTGAAGGTAAAACTCCGCGGTAATGATTTAGATTGGGATGTTGCCAGAACGATAGAAATCTCCAGGGTGGCCCACGAAGTTTACCGGCGATTGAACGAAAATCGGCAAGTTTTCCTTTCGGTGGATACCAACGAGGTGTGTGAAACTCCTGACTACATTGTAGAGATGTTAAACCGGATTAAAGAAAAGGATAGCCAAACTTACCAGGAAATTCTGTATGTAGAACAACCCACCGGAAGGGACCTAAGCCGGTACAATTTTGACATGACCAAAATTACCAAGCTGAAACCGGTGCTAGTGGATGAAAGTCTTACCGGGATTGCCGAGTTTTACCAGGCGAGAAAACTCGGCTGGTCCGGCCTGGCTTTAAAAACCTGTAAATGCCATTCTCTGGAATTGCTCTTGGTCGTTCTGGCTACTTGCTACCGGATGCCTTACACTATTCAGGATTTAACCAACCCTAAATTAGCCCTGATTCATTCGGCTGGGTTTGCCGGGAGAACCAACCCTTTAATGGGGATAGAAGCTAACGCCAGCCAGTTTTTCCCCTTGTCTTCCGTAGCAGAAAGCCGGGTTCACCCAGGAATTTTCTCCCGGAAAGGCGGCTACCTTAGTTTGGTTAGCCTGGGAAAGATTGGTCTGGGTTATCGGCTAGAAGAAATCAGACAAAATTAAGTGAACCAGGACTGAGTGCGCAAACAAATTCTTACCAGCCACAGCATCACCGGTACTTCAATCAGAACCCCTACCACTGTGGCCAGGGCGGCCCCAGAGGAGAGTCCGAAAAGCATGGTAGCGGTGGCAATTGCTACTTCAAAGTGGTTACTAGCCCCAATCATAGCCGCTGGCGCGGCATCCTGATAAGACAATTTCAACAGCCTTGCCCACCAGTAACCAAGCCAAAAAATTAAGTTTGTTTGAATAAAAAGGGGGATGGCAATCCAGAGGATAGTTAACGGATTGGCTAAGATAATCTCTCCTTTGAAACTGAACAGCAGCACCAGGGTAAGGAGCAAAGCCGTAATGGTAATCGGAGTTAGAGCATGGAGAAACTTGGTATTAAACCACTCCTCACCCCGAGCAGCAATGAGCCAACGCCTGGAGAAATATCCGGCGACTAGCGGCAGAGCTACGTAAATGGAAATGGAAAGCAACAGTGCCTGCCAGGGAACCGGCAGGCGGCCTACCCCTAACAGGAATCCACCTAAAGGTCCATAAAGCAACAACATAGTTAGAGAATTGATCGCCACCATTACCAGGGTCAATCCGTCATTTCCCCGGGCTAAGTATCCCCAGACCAGGACCATGGCGGTGCAGGGAGCGATACCCAGCAGAATACAGCCGGCAAAATAGCTGCGCCATAAGGGTATTTTTAGCATCTTTATCCCTTCATGGAGAACCACTATCCCTGCTCCGTGCGTGGCGCCTACCGGCAAGTCAAGACCAAAAGGCAATTTAACCAGATCGGTCGCCTCCGCCCCGATTAGCCCACGGAACAAAAACCCGAGGAAAACCAGAGTGATGGCATACATCGTAAAAGGTTTGATTGCCCAGTTGACAAAGAGCGTCAGCAATACTGGCTTGCCGCTCTTACCTGCTTTCACCACTGAGGCAAAGTCAATCTTCACCATGATGGGATACATCATGAAGAAAAGACAGATGGCGATAGGGATGGATACCACCGGTGCGCCGCTGACAAATATAGATATCCCGTCCAAGTATTTCGCCACACCCGGAGCCACTCGGCCAAGCAAAATTCCTGCCGCAATACAAAGAATTACCCAGACGGTGAGATATCGTTCAAAAATGTTTGTCAGCTTTCGTTCTTCCCTTGTTTTTTCCTCTTTCTTCATTGTTTCTCCCTGGTAGCCAAAGGGTTTCTTATGTTTACCAGGCGGTGTAAATGAGATACAGACCGCCCAAAATTACCAGAATGCCACATGTCTTCTTGAGGATTACTGCTCCTTTGGAGTTTTCGTTCCAGTTTAGATAGTGCTGGACTACTTCGGTAAACGTTCCAGCTAGCACCAGTACCGTGCAGTGACCGAGTCCGTACATCAGGAGGAGAAAAATGCCATAAGCTGGGTTCTTAGCCGCTAGGTGGAAGGTAATGGCTAGCATTGGCGCCATATACGCAAAGGTGCACGGCCCCAGGGCGATACCGAAGATTAAGCCGAGGATAAACCCGGCAAACAGTCCTTTCTGTTTAAGGGGAACTCGGCCCATCCCGAACCAAGGCAACGAAATCATCTCCAGCAGGTACAGACCCACCAGGAAGAAAATCACAGCCACCCCGTAGTTGCCCCACCGGCCGATGTTACCCATTACCCGGCCAGCGGCGGCAGTCAGCGCGCCGATAAAGCCGATGGTGATAAGGATGCCTGTGCCGAAAAACAAAGAAATGAGCAAGGCGCGCCGAGTGGGGATAAGGCCTTGTTGGTCAATAAATCCGACAATCAGGGGAATACTGGCCAGGTGGCAGGGGCTCAAGATGATACTTAACACGCCCCAGACGAATGAAGCTGTAAAGGCAATTGCTGGGGTTCCCTCTACCGCCCGGCTTAGCATTGTGAAAAGCTGCTCCATGTTATTTCACTCCTATTTCCGCCAATTTCTTTTCAATCTCTGGCTGGGCGAGAAAGCCTGTATGGCGGAAAACTTCCTGGCCGTTTTTGTCAAAGAATATCTGCACCGGGATGGATTGGATTCCGTACCTGGCGCTCAAGATTGGTTCCTGCCGCACGTGGACAAAGACGACATTAAGTTTCCCAGCATAGGCGGTCTTTATCGTTTCTAAGATTGGGGACATCATATCGCAAGGTAAACAGCCGTCTGCGCCAAAGTCAACCAGCGTTGGCAAACCGCTGGCCCGGGCTCGGTCAACCGGGTTATCCTTAGCTAACGTTACCTGTTGTCGGGTCCAGGCTGCGTTTACTTCCACAGGCAAAAGCCGGCTGAGATTTCTGATGATTTCGTCAAGCGCCTTCTTCTGTTTCTCCTGGCGCAGGAAAGCCACTACAGACGATTTTACCTGTTCAAAGGAGGCGCCGGCCATCGCGTCTCGGTTGTCCTGAAAAAATTTCAGGGCTTCCGTATCCGTGACAGTTAGAGAGTGTAGTTTACTCTGAAAATACCGATTGATAAGTGTCCGATTATCCTGCGGCGTCTTCTCCATGGAGAAATGCCTCCTGGCCGCCTCAGCCAGCAATTTCTCGGTCGCCACCTGTTCCAACAAGAAAAAAGCGTTCTTTTTAAACTGCTCCCTGATGGGTTCAGGCAGCTTCTCCGTCTGGCTCTCCAAGTCTTTTTCCGTCAGGACGATCGGGCCGCACTTCAGCAGCGTTCCTTTTGGCATTTCCGCTGGCACCGCGTACATCAGACAGCCGGAAGCTAATCCTGGGAAGAGGTCATTGACTGTCGGCTGGACCACTGGCGCAGGTGCTTCTGCCGAACAGATTGCTACCGCTGCCAGGATAATCAGGAGATACCGTTTCATTTTTTCTTCGTTAAAAATCAATACCCAGTTCTTTCCACTTTGTCAGGATATCTTCTTTGGACATAAATCCCTCATGTCGGAAACGTTCCCGGCCCTCCTGGTCATAGAAAATTTGGGTGGGGATCACTCTGATGCCATAACGTTCTCCTGCCCGCGGGTCTTGCCAAACATCAATGATCTCCACTTCCATCCTCCCCCGGTACTCTCGTTTCAGCTCTTCTAAAATAGGGGCCATCATCTTGCAGGGGAGGCACTGATTTGCGCCCAGATCAACCAATCGCGGTAGTCGCTTTTCCGCCGGTTTGCTCGGTTCCTGGCCGGTCTGAGGCGGTAGAGTCTCCGGCGGTGGGGAAATAGGCATTTCCTCGGGCATTGACATCTCAGAAGTCTCAATTTGTGGTCGTTGCTGTTTAGCCTTTAAGACAAAAACGAAAGCTACTGCCGCGATCAGGATGACAAAGGCGATTTTCCTCTTGTTTTTGACCGGCCGACCTGGTTCCTTTTTCTCAACCATTTTTTTCCTCCATCAGCTGCTTAACAAGAGTACATAAGCGACGGACATTCCGGCTGTGGACTGGTGATTCGCCCTTAAGAAACCCGAGTTCTTTCAGGTTGACTGTGCGCGGAGAAAAACTGGCATGTTGGAGTGTCTTAGAAGCGCAAGCCGCCGGGCAGCCGTCAATTGCCACTATCTCAGTAGCCGACTTTGTTGTTTCCAGAAACCCTTTAAGATGGGCCGCCACGCCAGCCAAACAGTACATCTTCCCCCAGCCGTCCTTGGTCAACTGCCGGGCAGCCTGGTCGGTAAGTTCACCCACATCCGAACCACCGCTACACGGAAAAATCATTCTCACTTGCCCCCCGCAGCAACAACATTCTTTTTTCACCATTTTTTTCGCGGTCTTTTTCATGTTTCTCCCTTCTTAGACAACTGTTTGTTTCCCAAATTTTCCTCTTTAGGGTCAAAGACACATGAACCACACTTACTCAAGCTGACTGTTTCGCCGACTTCTCTATCCAGGCCTCCAATTTTTGCTTAATTTCATCCCGCAACCTTCTGGCCTGAATAAGCCTCTCTTGTTCACTTCCAGTAAAACCAGCCGGGTCCGGGAAATTCCAGTGGAGCGTTTCCTTCACCCCAGGAATAATTGGGCAACCTGCTGCTCCTTGTTCGCACAGAGTAATAACCGTATCAAACGGCTTTTCTCCAGATATTACCTGGTGAATAGATTTAGTCCGATTACCAGAGATATCTATCCCAGCTTCTTTCATTACCGTAACTACTAGCGGGTTTAACTGCCCTGGTAGGAGGCCGGCACTTTCCACTTCAAACTGGTCCGGCGCCAAATGCTTTAACCATGCCTCGGCTATCTGGCTGCGGCCGCTGTTGTGAACGCAGACAAAAAGAATCCTTTTTTTCTTCAAGGGGGCTCCTCTCCTTAAAGAAGCATCTTCTTTATTTCTTCTACTGATGGCACCTTCCCGGAAACCTTTACCTCTCCGTCAACCGCCAGGCCAGGCGTTATCATGATTCCAAAGTTCATGATGTCGTTGATATTGGTCACCTTGACCAGCTCGTACTCCAGGCCTAATTCTTTAGCCGCCGCTTCAGCATTTTCCGCTAATTTTTTACATTTCGGGCAACCAGTGCCCAAAATCTGAATCTTCTTCATCTTCTCCTCCTTGCTTGATGATTCAAAGGGTTCCTAATCCCCGGCAGATTTCTAACAGCGCTTCTTTCAGATGGCTGTACTCTCCATTAAAAACAGGTCGGCACTCAGTAACTTTGGCAGTGCCTTGATAGACTTTCCAGGCAAAAGCAATACAGGTTTTCTCCCCGCAAGCCTGACAATTAAGGCGGGGTAAACGTTTCAAAATTTCCAGGGCCGGCGGTCTTTGTCGCAAAACTTCGGATGGCTGGATCTGGTTCCTTTTCTGCCAAACTCGGTTTATTTCTACCCTTATTTTTTCTAACAGCCGCCAGCCATCAATGATATCATCGGCCCGGGCAATGCTTATCCGGAGAGGTTGAAGAGAAATAAACCGGTAGCCTTCCATCAGCGTAAGCACCGGACCATTCTTAATGTAAGAGGCGTTTTCTCTCACCGCATTCAGATAGGGTAGAGCCACGGAAATGTTTCCAGTAAGATGGGCAATTAGACGAATCTTGGTTTCGTCTGCCACGCAGGGCGCTAACAGAACAATAGCTGCCTGGCCAAAGATATCTTCAGCGAAGACTTCAGGGGCAGTATCAGGCACAGAAAGGTTTGTCGGTCTATACTCCACCCAGCCTGCCTGAGCCGCCTTCTCTCTTTCTTCTTCAAGAAAACTTCGGCCGTTATCATCCACCACCAACGCTGGTTGGGCTACCTGCCTGTATCCTGGTTCCGGGCTGATTACTTCCATTTTGATGCCTGCCTCCTCTAATATTCTCTTTGCCTCTTGGAAATCCTTGCCCCGGGCAAAAGTCGTCAACCACTTAGCCATGTTTTCATCTTGTTAGATGTCCAAATACCATCCCTGAGATCGTAGAAACAACGACCACCAGAATGACGTAAACCACCGTCTTTCTTGTTCCAATGATGCTGCGTAATACCAGCATACTGGGTAAACTGAGAGCCGGACCAGCCAGAAGTAAAGCCAGGGCCGGTCCCTGGCCCATTCCCGAACCCAGCAGGCCCTGAAGAATCGGCACCTCTGTCAGGGTGGCAAAATACATGAAAGCCGCTACTAGGGAAGCAAACAGGTTGGCTCGGAAAGAGTTGCCACCGACCAGAGCCACGACCAACCTTGAAGGAATAAGGCCCTCTTGTCCTGGCCGCCCCAGAAAGAGGCCGGCAATGAATACCCCCAAGAAAAGGAGCGGAGTAATTTGTCGGGCAAAACCCCAGGTAGCCTCTCCCCACTCTTGAATTTCCTGCCCAGCGTACCATTTCTTCAATACCAGAAAAAGGCCCAGGAGAGATAATCCACTCAATAGCCATTTCACACTGGCTACTGCTGCCCAGAAACCGCCTATTCCCGCTTTTGGCTCAGCCCAGTTAGCCAGGACTAAGAATGCCACCAAAGAGAAAATAAGAGAACTGGTCTGCCCCAAAGAATGTTTTTCCTCGGCCTGATTAAGAAAAAAACCGGCCGCTTCTTCTCTTTCCCTTTCTTCTTTCAAGAAAATAAAGTGCATGAGTAAACCTACCAGAATGCTAATAAACACCGCGCAGATTGCTCTCGCTAATCCTAGCTTCCAACCCAAAATCCGCGCCGTCATAATAATTGCCAGGACATTAATCGCCGGTCCAGAATAAAGGAAAGCAGTGGCTGGTCCCAATCCTCCTCCCCGGCGATAAATCCCAGCAAAAAGCGGTAAAACCGTGCAGGAACACACTGCTAAAATTGTACCAGAGACACTCGCCACGCAGTAAGAAAGGATTTTGTTAGCCTGATGGCCAAAATACTTTAATACCGCTGCTTGGCTGACAACAACCGCAATTGCCCCAGCGATAAAGAAAGCCGGAATCAAACAAAGAAGAACATGCTCCCGGGCATACCACTGGAGAAGGAGCAAGGCTTCAGTCAGGGGATTAGTGGTTCGGAAAGGGAAAGGTACCAGATAAAAAAACAGAAAAATGGCTACCATCAAGACAAATTTCTTACTTTCGCTCAAGCCAAGATGCATCATTTCCTCCGGCAGATTTGATAGCGGTTTGCTTTTTCCATCCTTTTTCGGTCAGCCTCAAATATCTCTTCCTTTTGGGCTGAGGAAAGAAGAGATAGGATTGTCTTTATTGGATGGCCGGTGGGATAATTTCTTATCTGGTAGTTAACCCAGGGTCCCTGAGTTCGGTTTTCAATTAACCCCGCTTGTTTCAGAACCTGGAGATGACGGGAAACCGTAGGCTGGGAAATTCCCAGGACGAACCGAATTTCGCAAACACACATTGGTTTTTCCTGGAACATTTTCAAGATGCGGAGGCGGTTGGCGTTAGCCAGAGCCTTAAAAATCCTCTCCAAGTCTTCTCTGCCCACCGATTGTTCCTTAGATAGTGACATAGCTATTTTGCTATTTATACCTCTATTGGCCCCGGCTGTCAAGAGAAGATTTTTCACGGAGAAAAGCGGGCGAGACTAACCCATCAGAGACAATTCATTGGAAAAGAGCGCTGGCTGACTCCAGGAAAAAAGGCAAATACTCAGCCAGGACCGGCTGACGAAAATCATCAACAAATGGCTGACCGGCTTTATTCATCTCGGTCCCGCAGATAACCGGGATTTTCATTTTCTCGCAGGTGGCCAGAAATTCTTTCAGCTTTGCCAGTTTGACCTCTCTTTCCTTTTCCGCTCGGATATTCCAGTTTCTTTCTGGAATGATAGCCATTCCTTTTATCCCCTGGCTGAGAAGAAATTCAAGGAGTGCCTCTGGGTTCTTCTCGCCTTCACTGGTACCATCCAACCAGGTGCCAATGGGCAGGCCACCGGCTTGTTCAATCCCCTGGATAACTTCTTTCAGGCGCGGAAAAAGTTTCTCTTCTGGCTCCACATAACCAGGCCCGCCGAACTTAATCAGTTTACTCCGCATTACCTCCTGAAAATCCTGGGGCCGATTCTTCCTTAGGTCAGCAATTTTTTTTTCCGGTTCGCCAAGGGTTTCACTCCAGAAACGGTCTACGCCTGAAGCTAATACCTTTTCTGAAACCTGTTGATAGGCGGCGACTATATGACGTTCGGTAGGGTTAGCTGAGGGAGTGAGCGGCCAAACATCCTTTTCGTAATCTAACTCCACCCGTCCAAGAAATTTGTTCAACCGGGCCACCACCATTCGGTTGCGAGCCTGGGCCATTCCTTTCAAGTTCTGCAAAAATCTCCCTTCAGAAGTATTTTCTGGTGGACATCTTTTGAACCCTTGACCGCAGAGATAATAAATACCAGGCTCTTTAGGCGAGTTAATTACCAGCTGCCGGTACTCCGGAACAAAAACCCTTGATTCAAAACCGCCTGTTGCCTTTATCCCCAGTAATCTCGCTGTCTTGGTGGTCTCCTCCAGCCCGGCTAGAGTGTCAAAATCAATTGTGCCTGACCACTCCAGTTTAGTTTTCCAGGCCTCAAACATTAACCGGGAAGGAGACCAGCCCTTATAGTTAAATGAGTGGAAAGTATGGAGATGCAAATTCAACCAGCCAGTGTATTCACCTGATGGTTTTATTCTCCCTTGCCGAATAGCCTGGATAACTTCCCTCAACGCCTGGTTTCTGACATCAGCCTGAAAATTAGAGAGGGCCCTTATTATTTCGTCCATGGCTTCTTATGATAAATCAGACAAGGACGATGGAGCAAACGGAAAAACGCTGTAGTCAGAAGAAAAGAATTTACCTTTCTCTTCCCTTGGTAGTAAAATAGCGCATGCTTACTCTTATCAAGTCCCTTGTTTCCGGCGTAGCTGGCGGGTTTATCTCCGGGCTAACCGGCATGGGCGGCGGCTCTCTTTTCGTGCCAATATTTTTCTTCTTTTTTGATTTGCCCATAAAAAAAGCCATCGCTACCAGTCTAATGGTCATTGTCTTCTCTTCGTTGTCAGGCTTGGTTACCCACTGGAGAAGCCGGCAGGTGGAAGGGACTCTTTCTCTTTCCATTATCACCGGCGGGATTTTCGGCGCCAGATTGGGGGCTTTCTTCACGGCTGTACTTCCTGATATAGTGGTGAAATCATTCTTTATTACTCTGGTGGTCATAACAGGGCTAAAAATGTGGCAGGGAAGCAACCGGAAAGAGAATCTGGCGGAAGATGAAAAGCAGAGCTGCCCACCGGTATCCATCGGGAAAGGAGTGATAGTGGGATTGGCTGGGGGTATTGCTTCCGGTATGGGGGGGGTGGGTGGGGCCATTATCATTGTTCCGTTGCTTTACCTATGGGTAGGAATACCGATGAGAATCTGTGTGGGCACAGTTTTGACAGCGGTGTTTTTTAACGCCTTCTCCGGCTGTCTGGGTTACTGGGCAGAACGGTTAATAGAAGTAAGAACTGGTTTCCCGGTAGCCATGGCTGCTTTAGTTGCCGCGCCCTTCGGGGCCAGGTTGAGTATGCGGCTTAACCCGGTGAGACTTCGGCGAATCTTCGCTGTAGTTTTAATTATTGGCGGGCTGGCCACCTTTTTGAAAAGATGACTATTCTTGGGATTGATGAAAATGGACTGGGTCCGCTGATGGGCCCACTGGTTGTTACCGGAGTTGTTATCCAGGGAGAAACAAAAAACTGGCTACCGGGGGCAAAAGATAGTAAAAAATTTTTTTCCTCAAGTGACCCCGGAAGGCTTAGAAAACTGGAGTTGTTCTGTCTGGCTCTTTTTTCTTCTATTTACGGGTACCTTCCCGAAAGTCCTGCCTTGTTTCTCCAAGGCATCTCCTCAGAACACCGTTGTCCAGCGGAGATAGACCTGTGCTGGTCTGGATTAAACAGTCGTTTTACTCGGACAGACAGAAAGGAAATCAGTCTTTTCTCAGAAAGGATCAAAACCTGGGCAGAAAAGGAAAAGGTAACCTTAAAAGCCATCCATTCCCAGATACTCTGTTCAGCCAGGCTAAATGAGTTTTTCCGCCGGAAACAATCAAAATCTTTTGTTGATTTTTGCACTTTTGCCAGCGTCATCCGAAACCTGGCTACAGTGGAAACGGAAATTATTGCTGGCAAGATTGGTGGTTTGAAGAAATATTCTTCTTGGCTTAGGTATGCCTTTCCTGAAGCCAGAATTAAGATTTTGCAGGAAACGCCAGAGTTATCCGCCTATCATCTTATCTTGGCAGGAAAAGAATATCGGCTAAATTTTTGGGTAAAGGTGGAAGAGAAGTGTCTAGCCGCAGCTTTAGCTTCTCTGGTTGGCAAATTTGTTCGCGAGATTTTTATGGAAAGTATCAATAACTATCTGGGCAACAAGTTTCCTGTCTCCGGATATCGGGATAGGCAGACAAAATCTTTTTTGGATAAAATAAGGCCAGAATTGGCCAGAAGAAAAATTCCTCTCACCTGCCTGATTCGGCAGGCCTAGTTCAGGCTGAAGGCAGGAATGAGCCATTTACCAACCAGGGGGAAATTATGAAGGAAAGTGTGATTAAGGTCGTTCTCGTGGGTTGCGGCGGCATCAGCCGTGCCTGGGTGAAGCCGCTTCAAGAAAGGAAGGATGCCAGGCTGGTGGGTTTGGTAGACATCAGAAAGGAGGCAGCGGAAAACCTGGCCAGTCAGTTTAATCTTCAGGACATTCCCGTGGGGACTGACTTGCCTTCTATGTTAAAAACAGTGCAGCCGGAAGCGGTCTTTGACTGTACCACCCCGGAATCACATTATTCGGTGGCGATGACCGCCTTTGGGCATGGGTGCCATGTTCTGGCGGAAAAACCAATGGCTGATACCCTCAGCCATGCCCAGAAATTGGTAGAAATCTCTCTTAAGAAGAAACGGATTTACGCCATCATCCAGAACCGCCGCTACACCCGGTGGATTAGAGGAATTGTGAACCTGGTCCGCTCCAAAATCCTTGGTCAGTTGACTACCTTAACTAGTGACTTTTTTATCGGGGCGCATTTTGGTGGTTTCCGTGACCGAATGAAACATGTCCTTCTTCTGGATATGGCTATCCATACCTTTGATGCTGCTCGGTTCATCTCAGGGGTTGATCCGGTTTCCGTTTTCTGCCACGAATGGAATCCAGTAGGTTCCTGGTATGAGCATGACGCCTCAGCTATTGCCTTGTTTGAAATGACTGGCGGGGTGGTTTATTCCTACCGGGGCAGCTGGTGCGCTGAGGGAATGAATACTTCCTGGGAAGGCCAGTGGCGACTAATTGGGAGTAAAGGAAGCGCCGTCTGGGATGGGAATGAACGATGCCAGGTAGAAAGGGTAAAGGGGAAAACTGGCTTCAAACGGGAGGTAGAAAAACTGGAAGTTGGCTTTCCCGAATTACCCCTGGAAGGACATTCTGGGCTAATTGACGAATTCTTAAGATGTGTCCGGCAAGGCAAGAAACCTTTGACCGCTGCTGAAGATAATATCAAAAGTTTAGCAATGGTTTTGGCCGCGGTTGAAAGCAGTCAGAAGAATAAGCCGGTGAAGGTTGTCTGGTAAACTTTCTCCAGCTGATTCACAAATAGGCGGACTGCTCCAGAAACTTCGCGTACTCAGCTACTGACTCTTCCAATTCCCGAAAGCGGTACTGGCAACCAGCCTGCCGTAGTTTGCGCAGGTCAGCCTGAGTAAAATACTGGTACTGTTTTCTAATATTCTCCGGCATCTCAATGTATTCAATCCTTGGTTTCATTCCCAGAGCGGCAAACAAGGCGTTCACCAGGTCATTAAATGACCTGGCCTGGCCAGTCCCCACATTAAAAATTCCCTTTTTCTCTGGGTGGGTAACAAAATACCACATCACTTCCACTGCGTCCTTTACGTAGACAAAATCGCGCTTTTGCTCACCGTGAGCAAAATCTGGGCGATAAGACTTAAATAGGCAAGCTTTGCCTTCTTTTTTAATTCTTTCGTATGTCTTCAGAACAACACTTCTCATCTCCCGCTTATGGTATTCATTTGGCCCAAAGACATTAAAAAACTTAAATCCAGTCACTTTTTGAGCCAGGCCATTTTCTACCACCCAGAGATCAAACAGCTGCTTGGACCAACCATAAGGATTAAGCGGCTTTAACTTCAAGGTTACCTGGTCATCGTCGCAAAAGCCCAGCTCACCCTGACCATAGGTGGCGGCTGAAGAAGCATAATAGAAAGGCACATTTCTCTCCAAAGCCCATTCGGCTAACCTTCGGGAATAAAGGTAGTTATTCTCCTTCAGGTAGGCCTCATCTCTCTCAGTAGTGGAACTACAGGCGCCCAGATGCACCAAAAGGTCAATCCTGCCCAGCTTACCAGAAAAAAGCTTCTCCGGAAAAACATCCTTCTCCAGACAGTCTTTGATCCGCTTGCCTTCCAGATTTTTTCTCTTTGTTTCCTCAAACTCATCCACCACTAGAATCTCATTTATCCCGGCCAGGTTTAGCCGCCAGACAAATACGCTGCCGATAAAGCCTGACCCTCCAGTGACCACAGTTTTCATTCTGACCTTCTTTTTTTTACTATACTCCAAAAGTACCATCTTCTCAATTCAGCCCTATCAGCACCTTATCTCCAGGCTGCCAGGTTTGGCAAAATTAGTCTTATCAAGGAACTTATTTTTCTTCTTGAGGTTAAGAAAAGAGAGCGATGATACCAAGGTTCTTGTTTGGGATAGGAAAATGTTTCGCAGATAAAGGAGAATTCTCTTAAGGAATGAGCTGAGAGGATTTTTGGCGCTATCCCAACTACGAGTGAGAAAAGTGGTAAACCAGGGAAATGGTTTGTCTCCTCGGTTTTATTCTGGTATGATAAAAGCAGCCAAGAGATAAGTTATCCAGCAAAAACCTGGGAAAAAAGGAGGCAGGGTGAGAAAAGTAAAAGGAAGGCTTATAGTTTGTTTATTGCTGGGAATAAGTTGGCTAGCTACCAGTGAAAATCTTCAGCCTCTTTCGTTGCCAAAGCCCCAGACTACCGGAGGGAAACCATTGATGGAGGTCCTCAGCCTAAGAAGATCTGTCAGGGAGTTCAGTCCTCAAGATCTGCCAAGTCAAGTCATTTCTGACCTTCTCTGGGCGGCTTTTGGCCTCAACCGGCCGGAATCAGGCAAGAGAACCGCACCTTCAGCTGTCAACTGGCAGGAAATAGATATTTATGTGGCTTTATCCCAGGGAGTGTATCTTTATGACGCCAAGGCAAATCTTTTGAAACCAGTAGTGGCTGGAGACCATCGGGCTTCCTTCGGCCGACAATCTTTTGTCAAGGTTGCGCCGGTGGTGCTGGCCTATGTAGCTGATTTTTCCCGGATGGGCAAAGCTTCCCAGGCTGACAAAGACTTTTACTCGGCAACAGACACTGGTTTTATCAGCCAGAATGTTTACCTCTTTTGCGCCTCAGCCGGTTTGAACACAGTGGTTTTAGGTGTGGTGGATAGACCGGTCTTAAGTCAGGTGCTTGGACTAAGGCCGGACCAAAAGATTATCCTGACCCAGCCAGTGGGTTATCCAGTGAAAAAATAGGCAAAGGTTAACTTTAACCCAGCGAATAGGGTCGCTAAAAATAAAAGGCAACTCCACCAACCGTTTGGCTTTACACTCCATATCTTCTGAGAGTCAGAATTTCCTCTTCGGCAATTTCTACGGAGAAAATTTCCCAGGGCAAGGCAAAATCTTCCGGAATGCTTGGGCCCATGAGCTGCGGGAAAAGAGGGACAAAATTCTCGCTGGCTGCCTAATTTTGCTGGTTTCATAAGCTTATTTTGCTAAGAAAGGCTGGGCTAAGACTGCATAAAGTGGCCGGGGATAAGCAATATTTACCACCCCTTCAGCCTTGACCACATCAAGCCCGCCGTCTTCAGCCAGAAATTCCTCTTCAATGTGTCCAGCTAAACATTTCACTACTACTAGGCTGTGGTAGCCGATCTCCAGTTCTTTCAGAAACTGACATTCTATATTGACCACACACTCCTTAATCAGAGGAACTTTTACTTTTCTGGATGGTTCTGAATGCAACCCGGCTTTGTCTAGTTCGCTTTCTGTCGGTGGTATTTCCTCAGCGCAAACCTCTGCGGCTAGAGCCAACGGCCGGGTAACAACATTCAATACCAACTCCCCGGTTCTCTTGATATTCTGATAGGTATGGCTAGGCCGGCCGATCGCTATCCCGACTTCTGTCGGGGATAAATTGGTGTAAGCCCCAAAAGTGCCAGCGTTGACTATTCCAGTTGGGTGAAATGTGGTAATAATAATCACCGGCTTACCCCTTAGCAATTTGGTCAGTCCCTTGCTCAGGCATATCTTGGCCATTTTTCCCTCCTGTGGTAGCCTAAAATATATCTTTAACAGATAACCATTGTAACGGCAAGCGTTTTTTTTACAAAATGGCATGAAATTGAAGAAAATATTTGTTGTGCCTTATTGTCATGCTGACTGGGCTTGGAGTTTCTCCCGGCCCTGGCATGAGAAGCGATATATTCTTATTTTCAAGGAAGTGCTGGCTCTCTGTCGGAAATACCCAAAATTTCGCTGGTATTTTGACACTTTCGTTACCCAGTTAGAACCTTTTCTTCGGTTCTGCCCTGATAAGTTACCTGAATTAAGAAAAAGAATTGCCCAAGGACAGATTGCTATTTGCGGTAGTTATGTCAACCTCCGGCCAACCATGACCGGGGAAGAAACTCAGATTCGCGATATTCTTTTTGGCCAGCGACTATTCCGCCGGCTGTTCCCTGGAGTGGACCTTTCTGTTTACGCTTCCACAGTAGATGTCAGTCTCGGTCATCCCCAGATGCCTCAACTGCTCAGCCTGGCCGGTTACCGCTACTTCCGGTTCTGGCGGCCGCATGCGGCTCTCTCTGCCAAGAAAGTTCCTCTGGAATTTTTCTGGCAAGGTCTGGACGGGAGTCAAATCCTCTGCTCCCGGGGTTCATACAGCGGACTATGTGTTAGCCAGAACTTTCCGCAGACCTTTGAAAAGGAGCTGGCTTATGACGCTGAATTATCCCCTACTGGATTACGCTGGCTCAGTCAGGGCACAGACGATAACCGACCACTCCGGTCTTCATATGAAGACCGGCGATTGCCGGTTTTTACTTTCCTCAGCCAGTGGCAGCGCACCAGAAAAATACCGGTAGTTCTTGCTACTCCGGTAGAGTTCTTCCGGGAGCTAGAAAAAGAAAGGGCAAACTTACCGGTATTCTCCGGCTCTCTTGACCCTTGTGAGGTCGCTTACAATGTGGGTTGGGGAGGAAACGACGGACTTTTCTTCTGGCGGCAAGAAAATGATCGGCTTGTCAGAGAGACAGAAAGTATTTGTGCGCTGGCCAGAGTGTTTTCACTCCCTTATCCTGAGCAAAAACTGAAAAAGCTCTGGCAGCAGCATCTTGTTACCTGCTGTCATGCTACCCAGTGGCTTTTTACTCCTGACTTTCAAGCCTTGATGGACCAGGCCAGATTGGTCAACCTTACAGCCAAAGAAATTAAACAGACCACCCTGACTAACATCATTAGGCAGATTCGCTGGCCGGCTGATACTGAGGCGATTGTCTTCAACCAACTGCCTTTTGATAGAGAAGAAAATGTGTCTCTGGTGCTTTCCTTCCCGGAAAGACCTGCAAAGTTCTGGCTGGTTGACCAGTTTAGCCAGCCGGTGATTTTCCAGGTGAACGATATCAACCGGGATCAGGAAGACGCTTGGGAATACCTGGTGACTGCCAGGGTAAGAATCTCAGCCTGCGGCTTCACTGCCCTGCGTCTCTCAAAAAAGCCGATTAGCCTTCTCCAAGGGAAAGCGCCTCTTCTGAAAACCGTATGGAAAGGGCAGGAAATAGTAAAAGTGGTTACGGAGAAGAATCATTACCAGGCAGCGCCACACCCGGGTTTTGGCCTGGTAAGATTGTACCGAGTTGATACGACCAAAGGTGTTCTCCATGTTGGCCCGATTACTGAAGGATTATCACCCAAATGGGATAAGACTGAGAAGACTCAGGATGGCCCGCTTTTTACTCTCTGGGAAAGCAAAGGAGTGATTGGACGGCACCAGATTACCAGAAAGGTTTTCCTTCACAAGTCAGAACCAAGGATTGAGTTTCACTTAGAAGTTTTCTGGCAGGAAGAAGACGGTTTTCTCACCTTAGAATTCCCCCGGTTGGTCAATAGCCGGATTTTTGCTGATGTTCCCTTTGGCGTTGAAGAAAAAAACTTGGCAAAAGAGCCGTTTTGCTTTTCCTCTAGCCGAGGCTGGGACACCATTGAACGACAAAGAAAAAACCTGTTTTATGCCAAATCGTTTGTTTGTCAGCAGGATTCTCAATCTTGTCTTTGTTATATCAACCATGATGCTACCCGGTACTATCTTTTAACAGAAACCTCCGTCAGCCATATTCTTCATAATAGCGTCACCAGGCTTCCTGGCTGGGAAAGATTTCTTAACCCATCAATCAAAGGATTAGGCCAGCATAAGTTTATTTCTCACCTGGTCTTTCACTCAGGCCGATGGTCTGATAACCATCTCGCCTGTCAGGCGCAGAGACTTGGTTTTCAGCTGGAAACGATTTTTCCAAACCGCGCTCAGGGACAAAAACAGATGAGCGCTAAATTTCTTTCTCTACAACCAGCCAATCTGATTTTTAGTGCCTTCTGCCGGGAAGGTAAAGATTTCCTCCTGAGATTTTACGAAACAGAAGGAAGACCGACAGAAGCCTTGGTCACCCTGGTTAAGCCAGCCACCACTATCCGGTTGACTGACCTTACCGGAAAAGTTCTTAAAGAACTACCGGATGGTAAAAGAATAAGGTTTGAAGTGAAACCTTATCAGATAGTCACCATGCGGTTTCAGTGGAGATAAAATCTATCGGTAAAGGAAAGGTTTTTCCTGGGCATGCCGTTTTAGTCCAGCCATAATCGCCTGGCAACTACTCATCCAGCGATGCGGGGGAATGTCCTCAGTAATGCCCATAATTACGCCGTCGACTGTTTCCAGTTCGTTGAGCATGGTCACCGTCGCCTCTTCTATCTCCTGATCGCGTTTCAGATGAAGAGAAGAAGGAAAATTCAGCCACAGAACCTTATCTGGCCAGGCTTTCCTGGCTTGCCCCAAGGTCATATCTGTATCCGGGGCTGGAGTAAAGGCTTCAATGTAATCCAGGCCACTTTGAGCGATTAACTCTGCTAACAGCCGACAGTTGGCGTCAAAATGGCAACCAATCAGTTTTCTGTGGCGGTGCATCACTTCTGCGGCTTCTAGGTAGTGGGGTAGGTAATATTTCTCAAAGTTTTCTTTACCAATAATCTCCGGCACAACGTTGCCACCATAGTTGGCGTGGAGAACCGGAGACTGAGCGACAATCGGGTAAATCTTTCTTCTCTGATCCCTAATCGCTTGATAAAGCTTCAATACTTCATCCCTTCGTTCCATCCACTCATAACAAAAGGTTTCTGTTCCCATATAGCCGGAAATCAGTTGCTGTAATGGTTCCAGACCAAAACTGGCTCTTAAAATTCCGTCGCCACCCAGCATCTTCTCTTTTTCCACCGCTTCTTCGTAAGCCGGTTCATACTGTTCATTCTGAATCAGGAAAAGTAAAGGTTTGTAATCTTCTGGTTTATCAAAAAGCCATTTCAAATTCCAGGAAGTAAAGCCAGCTGGTTGTTGAAGCCTGGTCAAACTCCCCACCGGTGTTTCGTAGTGGGTCTTTATCCGCTTATGGCCATTTTCCTCCCAGGAATACTGAGTTACCTTTACCTCAGGCAAATGGACTTTAAAAACTGAGGTGCGATACAGAATGCATAGTCCCTGGTTTCTCATCTTTCTTTCGGCTTCACCTTGCGGAATTTTATTTTCGTAAATGGTGAAAGGTACTTTGTCCGCGTGCCCACCGGTTAGCACCCTTTCTACTCTTTCTCTCGGGGTCATGACTAACCTCGGTTTTAAATATTTTTCAAATATTTCTTAATTTCTCCGGTCTTACCCACCATCTTCCGGAAATGGTGAGAAAAGTATTCCGCCACCAGTTTTCCCATCATCTTTTCTCGCTGGTAATAGAGTTTTTTTAGCTTTCTTGCCTTTCTCTTGGCTAGAGCATAATGGGCAATGAGCGGCAAGGCTACTGTGGAATCAAGATAACACACCAGAGCGTCTGGCAACCTTTCCGGGTCAACTTTTCCCCAGGAAACTGCTTCGTGAGGGGTGGCTCCAGAAAGACCGCCAGTGTCTGGTCTGGCATCAGTAATCTGAAGGAAATAATCATGGCCGTATTCTCTGATGAGTAAGACTTCCTGAATCTAGGGTTCTGTCTGCAGCAGGAAGTTTTTCGGACTGCCCCCACCCACCAGGAAAGCAGCTGATTTTCCACCTGAGCGTTTGGCCTGTAAGACAATGGCCGTGGATTCATTAACGTCAATACTGGGATTAATTCTTAATTTGTTGCCTTCAATCTCCAGACCAGCCACATTCATTCCGATGGTAGAATCACCAGGAGAACTGGTAAACAGCGGGAGTCCCGCCCGATAAGCCGCGGCGAGGATGGAAACACCCTGAAGGCCGGTCTGCCTTTCCCAGGCGTCAGCATACTTGCCCAGATGGTGATAGAACTCGCAGGTACCCATTTCTTTCTGAAACTCTGGCTGAACCAGAATGGTTCTAAGAATTTTGTCCGTTTCCATCAAACAGTCTGTATAACCCAGAAAAATGTCGTAGATGCGCACGACGTCATTCTTTCTTAGGTCAGTGTCATCAACTGTGGGCGAACCAACATACAAAGGCAGGTTGAAAGCAAAGTGAAGGTCATGATAAAGATTCGCTCCGGTAGAAACCATCCAGTCAATAAACCCGGCTTCAATCAGGGGAACGATAGTAGAAGGACCAAGACCAGCTGGCGTGAGTGCTCCGGCCAGGCTCATGCCCACAGTTACCTCTTCGGCCAGCATCTTCTCAGTGAACAGTCGGCAGCCCTCTTTTAACCGAGCTGAGTTATAAGCCAGAAAAGCGTTGTCAATCAATTCCTCAAGGCTGTCCTGGCCACTAATCGGCTTCGGCAAAATCCGGCGGCCAGAAAGGTATTGGCACTTATGCGGACACTTCTTCTTTCTCAACCAATCCGGTAAGTCGCTTAAGTCTTTTCTCATCCGATGACAGCGTTCCATTTTTCTTCCTCCTGGCTTTTGCCCTTGATTTAACTTTATTCTGAAAACGATGTCAATGATAGCCCACGTTACTTCTCCCCGATTTCCCTCTATCCTTGGGATAAGGTCTTGCAATTTAGGAGCAAGGGAGCATAATATCCACTGGTTTGTTTAGCGGGTTTTTCTGTGATAGGATGATGAGAAAATAGGCTTTGACAAATTAGGCGGAAAGATGCTTTGGGGTTACCTTGTTCATCTTGGCTACAATATGTGGGAGGACCATGGTCCGGAACACCGGGTGCACCCGGAAGAGAAAATTGATTATCCAGCCAGAACCAAATTACGCTGCCAAGAAGAAGCCTGGGATATACTGATAGAAAGTCTTCTTGGGCATGGAGTTAATTTATTGGTGATTGACCTGGGCGAAGGGATTAAATATGAAAGCCACCCAGAACTGGCGATAGAAAATTCCTGGAGCGTGGAGAAATTCAAAAGTAAGTTAGAGGTGGTCAAAAAGTTAGGGATAGAACCGGTGCCTAAACTTAATTTTTCCACGGCTCATGATGTTTGGCTGGGTAAGTATTCCCGGATGGTTTCCACGGACGTCTATTATCAGGTTTGCCAAGATTTGATTAAGGAAGTCATAGACATTTTCTGCCAGCCAAAGTTTTTTCATCTGGGCATGGACGAAGAAACTTATGGTCACCAGCAACACTTGTTATATGCTGTTATCAGACATTCTGAGTTATGGTGGCATGATTTGTATTTCCTGGTAGAGCAGGTAGAAAAAAGAAATGTTACTCCCTGGGTCTGGAGTGATTATCTCTGGAATCACCAAGAGGAGTTTTTGGAGAAGATGCCTAAGTCAGTGATTCAAAGCAACTGGTATTACGGAACCGACTTTAATCCGGATATTCCTTATGTCAAAGCCTATTTGACCCTGGAGAAATCTGGCTATAAGCAGATACCCACTGCTAGTAACCACAGTCACTTTGAAAACTTTGAAAAAACGGTAGATTTTTGCCAGAAGAATATTAGCTCAGAAAACCTGCTTGGCTTTCTTCAGACAGTTTGGCGGCCAACCGTCAAAGAGTGGTTAGACAGTCATTTCCAGGCGCTGAAAGCAGTAAAGCAAGGTCGACAAAAGCATCACCCAAGAGAGAGAAAGGCAGAAATATGACAGAAAGGGAAAGGATGCTGCGGTGTATTGAACTTAAAGGAGATGGAGAAATTTTCTCCACGGTGATAGTTACCTGGCCGGTTTGGGAAAAGAACGCTGAGATGTTAGAAAGGGTTAAAGAAAGATGTCCTCATGTAAAGGTCTCAACTGGCAGGGATGAGCAGCAACGGATTGGTGCCAAATCAGAAGATAAATGGGGTTGTGTCTGGGCTTACCAGCAGGACTATCTGGTTGGCCAGGTGGTCCAACATCCCCTCGCTGACTGGGAAAGGCTTAAAGAATATGTTCCCCCTGACCCAGAAGATTATACAGATTGGAAAAAGGCAGCCCAAGATATCAGAGAGGCGAAAACGAAAGGAGTTCTGGCTAGCGGAGGAATTGACCATGGTTTTTTCTTTCTCCTTCTCACCTATCTTCGCGGTTACCAGAACGCTATGATTGACTTTGCTGAACAGCCTCCCTGCCTCTTTGAGTTAATTGAAATCATAGAGGATTACTGGGTCAAGGTAGTCAAGAAATGGATTGACTTAGGCGTTGATGTGGTAAACTTTGGGGATGACCTTGGTCTTCAATTCTCTTTGCCTATCAGTCCGGCCACCTGGAGGAGACTTATCAAGCCGTCCTACCAGAAGTTATTCCGGCTTTGCCGAGAAAAAAGGGTTCAGGTTCGCTTTCACACCGATGGCCGGGTAGTGGAGATTATGGAGGACTTGGTAGAATGTGGAGTGAGCATCTTAAATCCCCAGGACTTGGTTAATGGTCTGGATAACCTCGCCAGGCTTTTAAAGGGCAGAGTATGCATAGAATTGGACATTGACCGCCAAAGCATCACTTTTTCTGGCACTCCCCAAGATATCAAGAAGCATATTTTTACTTGCGTGGAAAAACTTGGCTCCCCCCAGGGAGGACTTTTCCTAATTTTTGGTGCCTATCCAGGGATTCCCGGAGAAAATCTGGCTGCCGTCATTGAAGCCTGCGAGCAATACCACAATTACTGGGTGAGGGAAAAAAACGAGTAGAAAACCAAAGTGACCTTTTTCGGTGCCGGTGGCTGGTGAAAAATCTCCCTTTTAAGATAAGAAATCCCAGAATCTCCAGGTGCCTCCTAATTTGGCTAGATTGCTTAATACCATATCCTTCCGGGTTTTACCTCTATCTTTTTTTTCTTTTCGTTTTCTGGATGATAGATGAATCCGTGGTGGGTGGCTGGCCGGGGTTTCTCCGGCAGAGACCAAGGAGGTTCTTCACTGAAAACCGGTTTATTCTGAAAAAGATTTTTCACTACGCCTTTTTTCTCTAAATGCTTCATACAGCCGATAATACAGCCCCGGGCGCCACACAAGGCTGGCACGCCGATAGACATTACCGAGTAAAAGTGAACTGAGGGGAAAATGGTCCAACCTAAATCCCAAGCTTCTCTCCAGGTAACTTGCTGCTCTTCAATCGGCAGGTAGAACCCAGGATACCTCTTGATAAGAAACTGGCCGTTACGGCGGTTTAAACCGAAATGAGTCAGTTTGCATTTACCCAGGTCAATATCCGCCCACTCCAATTTGTGTCCTTCCACTTCTATAGAAACTGACCGATCCCGAGGAATGGCTCCAGCTGGACATTCAGCCACACATCGGTAGCAGCGGTCACATAACCGCCCGGTACGGATTGGGTCTGGTTCCAGTTCCGCTTCAGTAACAATAGCGTTTAGTCTCTGCCTGGGACCAAATTCTTCAGTCAAGAAGACCTTGGACCAGCCGATTTCTCCCAGCCCAGCCAGAGTAGCGGCAATTCTCAATTGGAGATAAACATCCCGGACTGGTTTGTCTGGCCTGGGTGCTGGTCCCCAGGGTCCCCATTCCCGGCTGGAAGCGCCCATACCAGTAATTGCTGCTTCGTAACCAAAGTCCTCTATGAATCTTGAAATCCGGTAAGCAGCTGCCTGCAATCTACCACTCAAGTGTTGATAGCCAAAGATGCTGTAAGAAGGCCAGTGGGTACCCTCGTCTATTCCTCGGTAACACCCTCGCAGAATCCGGCTGGCGATGACTACTACTGAGCGGGCCCGGGGCATGATATTCAATGGGTTCATATCCGCCGGCGCGTTTTTGAAACGGTCAATGGGGGCAACCCCAATCTTGTCCACGCCAGCGACTTCTAAGGCAAATTCTTTCAGTTTTTCCCTGGTCAACATTTTTTCTCCCGGAAGGGAAAAAGGAAACGGTTTGTCAATCTATCTGAATCTTCTAAATGAGCCACACAGGCGCGACCGCAGGCTGCGCTTATCCGCAAGGGTTCAGCCTTGCTGGAATAAGGAGACTGAAGAATACCGGTGCGGCAAATG
>JAMWDF010000194.1 GCA_023818865.1 Candidatus Omnitrophota bacterium | reverse complement strand
CAATTCTTAGGAGTTGGTTGTATTTGCA
This sequence comes from Candidatus Omnitrophota bacterium, assembly GCA_023818865.1. Classification (GTDB taxonomy): domain Bacteria; phylum Ratteibacteria; class UBA8468; order B48-G9; family DSTR01; genus JAMWDF01. The sequence continues at coordinate 4,446 of JAMWDF010000194.1, read as the reverse complement.
GAGACGTTCAGAACGGCTGAGGGAACCAGACTTGATCTGCCCGGCGTTGGTAGCTACAGCCAGATCAGCAATGAAAGCATCCTCTGTTTCTCCACTCCGGTGGGAGACAACTACCCCATAAGCACTTCGCTGCGCCAGTTCAATAGTATCCAGCGTTTCACTCAGTGTTCCAATCTGGTTCACCTTTATTAAAATGGCATTCGCCACATTTCGTTTAATCCCTTGAGTAAGAATGGAAGGATTGGTAACAAAGATATCATCTCCAATTAACTGAATTTTCTTTCCTAAACGCGCCGTCAGTTTTTCCCAACCAGCCCAATCGTTTTCTGCCAGACCATCTTCAATGGAGAAAATAGGATGCTTCTCGATCAGGTTCTGGTAGTAATCTATCAGAAAATCAGCCGTTACCAGTTTCCCCTCAAAATGATACTTCCCCTTTTCAAACAGGGAAGAAGCAGCCGTATCCAGGGCCAGATAAATTTCTTTTCCTGGGGTGTATCCGGCGGCATCAATTGCCTCCAGAATCAGCAATACAGCCTGTTCATTGTTTTTCATCTGAGGGGCAAATCCACCTTCGTCTCCTACAGCCGTGGAAAGCTTTTTATTCTGGAGTATCTTCTTCAAGTGCTGAAAAACTTCCGCTACCATCTGATAGGCTTTGAAGAAAGTTGGAGCCCCGATTGGGGCAATCATAAACTCTTGAATGTCAAGATTGTTATCCGCATGTAACCCACCATTGATAACATTACACAAAGGTACAGGCAGTATTCGCCCACGCTGACCACCTAGGTACCGGTACAGAGGTACCCCCAGGCAAGCGGCGGCTGCTCTGGCTAACGCCAGACTTACCCCAAGGATAGCATTAGCTCCGAGAGTAGCTTTGTTTTCCGTCCCGTCTAACCTTATCAAAAAGTTGTCTACTTGTCTCTGAGAAAAAACTGAAAATCCTTTCAGTTTTGGAGCAATCACCTGATTAACATTTCTGACCGCCTGGGTAACACCCTTACCGAGGAAACTTTGCCCTCCGTCTCTTAATTCTAAGGCTTCTCTCTTTCCGGTAGAAGCCCCTGAAGGCACTGCTGCCCTTCCTGTTACTCCATTCACCAGCCGGACATCTACCTCAATCGTTGGATTACCCCTTGAGTCCAGAATCTGACGTGCCTGAATGTTTTCAATTTTCATTTACACTCCTTGTTGTGTTTTCTGCAGCCAATTATAAACCTGCGAAACCTTGAGTGTCAAACCTCTGTTGACCCAACTCAATGCTTATGGTAGGTTATTGTAAACTGCTAACTATTGACTGAAGTCTAATTCTTGAAGGTGAACCAAATGAAATGGTTAATACTAATCGCAATTCTGTGGCTAACTACATTCCCAATTAGTGGCCAGGTGGAAAATGGAGAGAATATCCCGCCGGCGGTTGAGAGGCATCGGGAAGCCTTGAGATTACTGCAAGAAATGCGGCGTATTGAAGAGGAAACAGTAAAAGAAGACCCAGAATTACAGCAGTTACGAAAACAATTCCGCCACCGCCTCCGTCAGAAGTTAAAGGATAATCAGGAATATTCCCGCCTGAAGAAAAAGTTGGAGGAGACAGGGTTTGGCTTGGGACAAACACCAGTCCGGAAACCTTCACTTTCACCGCGATAAGGTATTAGCAAATGATTGGCGGTATAGATTTCATAGTCGGAGTAATGTTTCTTTCGGGAGTATTAGCTGGTTTAGTCCGAGGATTTCTGGGCACATTGATTGATCTCGTTGGTATCTCTGTTGGACTTACACTTGGCAGTTTTGTTTATCTTGCCCCAGTTCAACTATTTCGTCACTTCAATCTTGATTCGCCAGTGGTGAGACTCTTGTGTTTTGCCTTTTCTGTCTCCGTTTTAACCTTCACCACCATCGTTCTCCTGGATATGCTCAGGAAAAGAGCTGAATGGAAGCACTTTGTTGATAGATTTGGAGGCGCTGCCCTAGGTGTATTAGAAGGTTTATTCTTAGCCAGTGGAGTGCTGATTATCTTAAGCACGTCAGCCAGCGCGTCCCGGGAGATTTCTCTAAGCCCGGTGGCCGAGAAAGTATTACCTTTCTTACCTCGGGTCCTAGAAAGCACTGAGCGGCACGGCTTAGTCTTACCTAAAATGCTTTCTTTACCAGCTTCTTATGAAGCGGAACTTAATGGGCAAAAACAACAATATCGTTTTGAAAAAGTGGCCTTTTCCCAGTTTGAAGGCGCCAGGTGCCTTAAATGCGCAGGCAAGGTACAATTTGACGGCTATACCTTATGTCAAGGGACGAGGCTTGTCCCTAAGTTTACCTGTAAACAATGTGGAAGAACTTCAGACGGTTGTCAAACTTACGAAGGTTTTCATTACCTTTACAAAGTCTGTCCCGTGGAAATGGCTAAGAAGGGACAGTTATTTGATTGTGCAAATTGGCGAAATTATGAGTGGGTTAGTCCCAAAGGGAGTTGTCCTGTCTGCGGTAAGCAATTGGAATTATGGGAATGGAAATCTCCCCAATCCTATCGTTTTTAAAGAAAATTCTTCCTCATTTTTTTACTCATACCGCAGGGCTTGAATAGGGTCCAGAACAGCTGCTTGTCTGGCTGGATAAATCCCAAAGAGCATCCCCACTCCCACCGATATTGAAAAGGAGATGAGAATTGACCAGGGAGTAATAAGAGTGGTCATTCCGGCCAGTCGGGTGACCACTTTAGGAATAATCACCCCAAGACAAACACCGACTAGTCCCCCCGCAGAAGATAGAATAACGGCCTCAGTCACAAACTGCTCTACAATATCTCGTCGCCTAGCTCCCAGCGCCCGCCTGATGCCAATTTCCCGCGTTCTCTCAGTCACAGTAGCTAGCATGATATTCATAATGCCAATGCCCCCAACAATCAGAGAAATAGCCGCAATTGATCCAAGCACAATGTTAAAAATCTTCTTGGTGTGTTCTGCCTGTCTCAACAGTTCAAGAGGAACCATAATATCATAATCCCTTCGCTTGTGGTTGGCACTTAAGAGCCTTTCAATAATAGTTGCAGTGGCTGTTACCTGTTCCATATTTTTTACTCTTACCACCAACCGGTGATACCGAACCCAGTTCCGCTCTAAATTCATTCCCCCTAATCTGTTAACCTCATATTCACCGAAGAAAAGTTTTCTGGTAGACAAGGGGATATAAACATCTGAGCCTGTATCTTCAAAGCCGGTACTTTCGCTGCGCCCAGTGAGTGATTTTTCTCCCGCCAAGCCGACCACAGTAAAATAGCAACCTCGGATTTTAACTTGTCTGCCCAAAGGAGATTCTGTCGGGAAAAGCTCCTTGGCCACTGTCGCCCCGATAACTATTACATTCTTGTTTTCTCTCAAGTCAAGTTGATTGAAAATGCGACCTTCAGCCACCCTCAGGTTCACCGCCGAAAAATAATCAGGGACAGTACCTACCAGTCTAACAGGAATCTTTCTGTCAAAATACCAGGCCTGTTCTTTTATCTCCCAGGTGGGAACAACTTTCTCTACCGAAGGAAGAGCGTTAATCCTCCAGTAGTCTACTGGCGTCAAACCGAAAACACCTAACCTGGTGGCTTGCTGGGAGGTAGTCTCGGCCGGTGGTTTTACACTGCGAATAATCACGTTGGTACTGCCAAGTTCCTTAATTCTTTCTCTGGCTTCATAACTGGCCCCTTCACCAATAGCCAACATGGCAATGACTGAAGCCACACCAAACACAATCCCCAAAATGGTTAAGGCTGAACGCAATCGGTGCAACCAGATATTTTTCAGACCAAAACGGATAATCCGAACCAGATGAGCCAGGTTAATTTTCATAAACTTGAGAGTCAAGCATCCGGAGCACTCGCTTAGAATAGCGAGCAACGTTAGCATCATGAGTAACCACAATCAAAGTCTTTCCTTGCTTGTTGAGTTCCTTCATTAAGTTCATAATTTCTCTTCCAGTGATACTGTCAAGATTACCAGTCGGTTCGTCAGCCAGAATAACTGCCGGGTCATTCACCAGGGCTCGGGCAATAGCTACCCGTTGCTGTTGTCCCCCTGACAGCTGGGTAGGACGATGGTTCAGTCTTTCACCCAAACCCACCAACTTAGCCATTTCCACCGACTTTTCTCGAATAACACTTTCACTTTGCCCCTGATAAAAAAGGGGGATACCAATATTTTCCACCACTGTTAACTGAGGGATTAGGTTATAAGCCTGGAAAATAAAACCCAACCTTTTTCTTCTGATTTCGGAGAGTTCATCATCAGAAAGGGTGGAAACTTCAACTTCTTCCAGGTAATACTTCCCTGAAGTAGGTCTATCCAGACACCCTAGGATATTCAAAAGAGTAGTCTTGCCACTGCCAGAAGGACCCATAATAGCCACATGCTCAGCCTCTTCAATGGTGAAAGTTGCTTCTTTCAACGCTTCCACTTTTACGCT
>JAMWDF010000193.1 GCA_023818865.1 Candidatus Omnitrophota bacterium | reverse complement strand
TTTCTTTTATGCGTTTAGCACCCTTGTTATTTAGTTTTGGTGAGGCAGAAGTACCTAACGCCGGGGGATGCAGGCTAGGAGCGAGACCGGTCAACAGACTAGTTGAAGCCTCTCGTAGTTTTGGTGTAGAGATTAAATATAATTCAAACGATGGCTATTATTATGCAAAGCTGGGAAAAGGCAGAGGCGCAGAGATAAATTTTCTCAAAAAAACTCATACCGGAACGGAGCTAGCTTTGATGTTAGCTTCCAGAGTTGAGGCTACTTCTATAGTTGGCAACGCTTCTTCCGAGCCTGAGATAGACGACTTATTAAGCTTTATGATAGCATCAGGAGTTAGTATAAAGCGGGAAAAAGACAAACTCTTAATAAGAGGGAAAAGAAATTTAAAGGCGGTAGAAAAATTTATTCAGGCCGGGGTACTATTTGCTCCGGGTAAAGCCGCCAATGCTGGAGGAGTAGCCACCTCAGGATTAGAAATGAGCCAGAATTCTATGCGGTTAACCTGGCCCAAACAAGAGGTAGACAGCCGATTACAGGAAATCATGGCCTCTATCCATGAGACAGTGGTCAAAGCAGCCAGTGATTATGGATATCCAGGTAACTATATGGTTGGTTCTAACATCGCTGGATTCATCAAAGTGGCTGAGGCGATGCTGGCTCAAGGAGTGGTGTAAAGAGTACAAGACAGTCAGGAGAAATATTGATGGGATAATGATTGTTTATTACTCCCGGACAGGTAACACTAAAAGCTTGGCTGAATTCCTGAAAGACCAGTTATCCGCTGAAATTCAGGAAATCAAAACAAACATAGAAGAAAAGGGAAAGATTAATTTCATCCGAGCTGGCTGGCAAGCGGTGAAGAAGTTTTGCCCAGAATTGTCACCCATCAGGGTTGATTTGGGCCGATACGACCTCGTGCTCATCGGCACGCCTGTCTGGGCTCTTACCATGGCCAGCCCAATCCGGTCCTTCTTAAAAACATATCACTCTAAATTGCCAGCTGTTGGCTTTTTCGCCACGATGGGCAAAGTCGGCAGCGAGAGCACCTTTGCCCACATGGCTGACCTGGTAGGAAAGAAGCCACTGGCTTGTCTGGCAGTAAGTGAACAAGCAATTAAAAGCGGCAGCTTTCAGCCAAAAGCGAAAGAATTTGTGATTTCTGTCCGAACTTACCTGGAGAAGAAAATGTGCCATAATATTCTTTTAGGGGATAATAGTAAGCAGGGAAAGATATGAAAACCAGTGCTTTTGATAACCAGCGTTATCTCAAAGAACAAGGGCAGGCCATCCTGGAGAGGATAAAGCTTTTTTCCGGCAAGCTCTATCTGGAGTTCGGCGGCAAACTTCTCCATGATTATCACGCAGCTAGAGTTTTGCCCGGCTACGACCCGAACATTAAGGTGGAACTGCTCAAATTACTGAAGGATAAGATTGACATTATTCTCTGTATCTACGCCGGTGACATTGAAAAAGGGAAAATCAGAGGAGACTTCGGCATTACTTACGCAGTAGATGCTCTAAAACTAATTGATGACCTGAGAGAGCATGGACTGAAAGTAATTGGCGTGGTAATCACCAGATTTGAGAATCAACCCCAAGTAGTGAGTTTCAAAACAAAACTAGAAAATAGAGACATTAAAGTCTATCTTCATTCAGCTACCCAGGGTTATCCTACAGATGTTGACACTATTGTCAGCCCGGCCGGATATGGACGGAACACCTACATTGAGACAACCAAACCGATCGTAGTGGTCACCGGACCAGGTCCTGGTAGTGGTAAATTGGCTACTTGTCTGTCTCAGTTATACCATGACCACCGACGAGGTATTAACTCTGGGTACGCTAAGTTTGAGACCTTTCCCATTTGGAACCTTCCTCTGAAACATCCAGCTAACATTGCCTATGAAGCCGCCACCGCCGACATTCAGGATTTTAATATGATTGACCCTTATCATCTCAACGCTTACCAGAAAAGTGCGGTGAATTATAACCGAGATGTGGAAATATTTCCGGTGATTCAAAGAATCATGAAGAAGATTATGGGTGAACACATGCCCTATCAATCACCCACTGATATGGGAGTGAATCGGGCTGGGTTTGCTATTACTGATGACCAAATTGTCCAGGAAGCGGCGAAACAAGAGATTGTCCGCAGATTTTTCCGTTACCAGTTAGAGCATCTTCTCGGGGTGGAGAAAAAACAAACCGTTCAGCGGGTGGTGTTGCTTATGGAAGAAGTAGGAGTAACTCCTGAAGATAGAAAAGTAGTCAAACCAGCCAGACAGGCAGCGGCGGCGGCCAGCCGTAAAATGCCAGAGGGGCCTGGTACCGGAGCAGCCTTAGAACTTCCAGACGGTACCACGGTAACAGGAAAAAGTTCACCATTGATGAGTGCTAGCTCCAGCCTTATCCTCAATGCCATTAAACAGCTGGCTGAAATCCCGGATAAAATTCACCTGTTAGCTCCTAATATTATTGAGCATATTCGGAACCTGAAGAAGGACATCCTTAGGCTAAAAAATGAAGGGTTAGACCTGGAAGAAACCCTGATTGCTCTTTCTATGTCAGCTGCGACCAATCCAACAGCAGAGATGGCAATGGCCAAACTGCGAGAACTGGCTGGTTGTGAAGTCCATCTTACTCATATCCCCGCACCTGGTGACGAATTAGGATTAAGGAGGTTGAAGGTTAATCTGACAGTTGACCCGGTATTCCCTTCTCGCGATCTATATCTTCAGTAAACAAATCACTCGGCTAAGTCATTCCAATCAATTAGCTCACTGATTTCCACTATCCTGCCTTGACGGCGGGACAATTCCGCCGCTTCGGCAATCACTACACTCATAATACCCTCTCTGACTGAAGTGAAATTAATCGCCCCAGGTTCTTTCACCGCCAGGAGCAAAGTATCTAGCATATTGGCATCAGCTCCACCATGCCCCCCCTCGCCCCGCACCAGAGAGTAAGTAATGCGGTCATGGCTCCAGCGAGGATAAACCACAATTTCATTCTTGGCCAGGTCAGCATCCAAGTGACCCCGAGTACCTACAATGGTAAATCTTCTGGTGGAAACCGGAGTGAAGAAACACTCCCAGTGAAAGGCTCGTTTACCTCCTTCGTACTCTACCAGAAGAAATCCATTATCATGGGTGTCTTTATCTGAGAGATAAATGCAGGTATCTGGATAATAAGAGTCTACCTTAGCCACTTCTTCAGAAAAGAGAGGACTTTCTACCCGGCCAGCATCAGGACAGTGGAAGCGCACTTCACAGGCTCGGCAGTACGGACCTACTCTTTTTTTGCCGGGCGCAAAAGGAATTTCCCCTGGATGAAGAACATTAACCCCAGCCAGGGCGACCACCCGCAGGGGTCTGGCGAGATTGAAATACCAGTTGATGATATCCAGGTCGTGGCAGCCTTTATGGCAGAAAAGGCCACCGCTGTACTCATAAAAGCGGTTCCAGCGCGCCATGTAAGTCTTGCCACCCTGATAAAAATCAGCATTAACTACATTGACTATTCTTCCTAAGGCTCCGCTTTCAATAATTTCCTTGATTCGTCGGCAAACGATGTCATAGCGAAGGTTAAAACCAAGATAAAGGCGTCGACCAGTCTCTTTCATAGTTCGGTAAATTTTGAGACAATCAGTCGTTTTGGTAGCTAACGGTTTATCCACAAAGACATCTTGACCTGCTCTCATGGCTTCAATCGCTATCTCTGCGTGGGTAAAATCAGGGGTGGTAACCACCAAAAGATCAATCTTTTCCTGAAGCATTTCCCGATAATCGGAATATTCTGCCGGAGATATCCCGGTCTTCTCCTTAATTAATCGGCTAACCACCTTCGCTCTCTCTAAGTTCGTGTCGCAAACAGCCACCAGTTTTGCTTCTTTCTTCTGGCTTAGCGGCCAGGCAAATCCATAAAAGCCACGGCCGCCAACACCAACAATACCTATTTTCGTCATTCTTCCCCTCCGTTTTCAAAAAATGAGTTTGATTGCCGCCAAAGCTGCCAGCGACTGAACAGTAGCAGTAAAAATCTTTTCCGGAAGCCGATTCAAAACAACAATTCCCAGAACAGCCCCTAAGGCAATCGCCGGTAGAACCAAGAGATTTAACATCAAGGATTCGCGGTTGATAAAACCGAGGCTGGTACTGAAAGGAACCTTAAACCAGTTCAACAGGAAGAAATACCAGGCAGCCGTACCGACAAATTCTATCTTTGGCAACCTCATAGCCAATAGATAAATTACCAGCACCGGACCAGCGGCATTAGCCATCATAGTCGTGATTCCTGCGGCTAACCCCATTGCTGCAGCAAACCATCTTCCAGTAGGAATTGACTGTTCACTCTTCTTATTTTGCCAGTAGTTGATCGCTAACATGGCTAGGACGATTGTTCCGATTAAGGGTTTTAGTTGTTGGTCACTAATCTTTCCCATTGCTAAATATCCTACGACGACGCCTGCTGTT